>NZ_AFGF01000049.1 GCF_000219125.1 Acetonema longum DSM 6540 | reverse complement strand
ACCTTCCGAACGTACAGTCTCACGCGCGTCCTCGTCGCGCTATCAGAATTTGTGACTTTTCGGGAGAGAGGTAGTAGCGGATGTTTTCTCATGAGCCGAAAAGTCACCTAAATTCTTCAGTATGGCAACGCAAGCGTTGCTCTTACCCAGCATCTGAACCTTTTTGAACGGTCCCCGGGTGTGAGGCTGCAGATGAGCTTGGGAAGATGGGAATACTATGCGTGCGCTGGGGGAAAAGACCACAAAGGGGGAGGAGGCCGACTTGCTGGAGTACCTGCTGACGTTTTGCCGGGAAAATGGGGTTTGGGGACTGTTTATCCTGGCCTTTGCCGATTCCTTTATTTCACCGGTCATGCCTGATATCCTCATGATTCCCCTGTGCATCGCCAACCCCAGCGGGGCGGTTTACTACGGCTTGGTAGCCACGGCGGCGTCGGTGATGGGCGGCTTTATCGGCTATTTGATCGGCCATAAGCTGGGTCCTCTGTGCATCACCAAATACATCCCGGAACAGCACTGGACCAGGATTCAGAACCTGATAGAAAAGCATGGCGCCTGGGCGGTGTTCTGGGGCGCCATAGCGCCGATTCCCTACAAATTCGTGTCGATCAGCGCCGGCGTCCTCAACCTGAACCTGCGCCTGTTTCTTTTCGTCACCCTCCTGGGCAGGAGCAAACGGTTTTTGCTGGAAGGAATTCTGATTTATTTTTTCGGCCCGGCCTTAGTAGAAACGGCCCAGCGCTATCTGGACGGGAACCTGATACTCACCGGCGGCTTGATCATGACGATTGTCATATCCTATTATTCTTTTAAATTGTTCTTTACCGGCAATAAGACCAATGGCGCTTCGTAGATCCGGGAAATATGCTTTTCGGGGCTCACCGACTCACCGGCAGACGCGCTTTAACTGCTGTTTCATCCTTACCGGAAAGGGGCTGTCAGGCGACAGCCCCTTTTTTTGTCAAAAAAGCCTGGAGATAAGAAGGTTGCACCATTTCCGGAAGCATTGTAGTATAAAGATATGCGCTGGATGATCATATTTATTTCCAGTTTCGGGGTAAAATAAGGGAGAATTTGCGCGGAACTTTTCATTTCTGACAGGAAATGCGCTGCAGGTGACGAACTACAACAAGATAAAAAATGAAACTATATGACAGAGAAAAAGGAGTTAGCGGCGATGACAGAGCCTAACAGCCCGGTTGTTTCAACCAATTTTATTCAAGCCATCATTAACGATGATAAGAAGAACAATAAGCATGACGGCAGGGTGCAGACCCGGTTCCCGCCAGAGCCAAACGGCTACCTGCACATCGGACATGCCAAATCCATCTGCCTCAATTTCGGCATTGCTGTCCAGAACGGCGGCCTGTGCAACCTGCGGTTTGACGATACCAACCCCACCAAGGAAGACGTGGAATATGTCGATTCCATTCAGGAGGATGTCCACTGGCTGGGCTTTGACTGGGGCGATCGCAGACACTACGCTTCGGACTATTTTCCTCAGATCTATGAATATGCCGTGCAGCTGATTGAGCTGGGCAAGGCTTATGTCTGCGACCTGACCCCCCAGGAAATGCGAGAGTACAGGGGGACTCTTACCGAGCCGGGAAAAGAGAGTCCTTACCGCAACCGTTCGATTGAAGAAAATCTCGATCTGTTCACCCGCATGAAAAACGGCGAATTCCCCGACGGCGCCCGGGTGCTGCGGGCCAAAATTGATATGGCTTCTCCCAATCTGAATATGCGAGACCCTGTTCTGTACCGGATCATGAAATCCGAGCATCACCGGACCGGGAATGAATGGTGCATCTATCCCATGTATGATTATGCCCATCCCATATCCGATTCCATAGAAAATATTACTCACTCTATCTGCACCCTGGAATTTGAAGACCACCGCCCCCTCTATGACTGGACGCTGGAGACTCTGGGAATTTTCCGCTCCCAGCAGATCGAATTTGCCCGGCTGAACCTGACCAACACCATCATGAGCAAGCGCTTTTTGCGTCAACTGGTGGAGCAGGGACGGGTCAGCAGCTGGGACGATCCCCGCATGCCCACTATCTCGGGCCTGCGCCGCCGGGGCTATACGCCCGAGGCTGTCCGGGATTTCTGCGAGCGCATCGGCGTGGCCAAGGCCAACAGCGTGGTGGATATTTCCCTGCTGGAGCACTGCATCCGGGAGGACCTGAACAACCGCGGCAGGCGTGTCATGGCGGTGCTGCGCCCCTTAAAAGTGGTCATTGATAATTACCCCGCCGGCCAGACCGAATGGCTGGATGCGGAGAATCATCCGGAACATCCGGAGATGGGCTCCCGCAAACTGCCCTTTGGCCGGGAACTCTACATTGAACAGGAAGATTTCATGGAAGTGCCGCCTAAAAAGTTCTTCCGCCTGACCCCCGGACAGGAAGTCCGCCTGAAGCACGCCTATATCATCAAATGCGAATCCGTAGTTAAGGACGCCTCCGGCCGGGTGACAGAAGTGCACTGCACCTATGACCCGGAAACCAAAAGCGGCGGCAGCCAGTCCGGCCGCAAGGTAAAGGGGACTCTTCACTGGGTTTCCGCCCCTCACGCCATTGCCGCCGAAGTTCGTCTCTATGACTATCTGCTGGTGGATGACAAAACGGAAGAAACCGAACAGACCGATTTTATAGCCCGCCTGAACCCTAACTCCATGGAAAAACTCACAACCTGCATGGTGGAAGAAAACCTGGCCCAAGCGACCGTCAGCGACCGCTTCCAGTTCCTGCGGCAGGGATATTTCTGCCTGGACAGCCGCGACTCTAAGCCGGGGGCGCTGGTGTTCAACCGGATTGTCGGATTGAAGGATTCATGGGTCAAAGAGCAGCAAAAAGCATAAATTGGGAAATACTCTCTGCATTTGATGCTTTTTTACCAATTTGATAGGATTATTTTCCTAAAGATATTCCTGTGAGCAGGATTTTGTCACATGTCCGTCAAAGGAGATTTATAAGATTTGTTCGGAATGCTTATCGACGGAACCAAGGAGGATGTGTGACATGGGGTACGTGACTGACGTGTTCATCGGCGTTGGCGCCATTTTTACTACTGCGGTTGTGGTAATGGGTTCTTTGATAGGGTTTGGAAGTATCCAGGACTTCATCTATCTGCATTTTGGCCTGTACGGCTATTTCACCGTTATCTTTATCGGGCCGGCCCTGTTTGTATTGGGCGTACTTTTAAAGGCCGTGCGCAACGTATTGCCCGGTTGACCGGAATTTTCACGAAAACTGCTGTTGCATGAGCGACAGCAGTTTTTTTGTTCCTGGGACCTCCCGGCTGTCTGTGACATATATTATTGTGGTAAGACAGCAAAGGGGGAGAGAGGGTATGCCAGTTACGCTGGGTATTATGCACTGGGTGTATCTGTCGTTTATCATCCTGATTCTGGGTTTTATGCTGCTGCGGCGTGATACAACCTTGGTGTGCATTGCCGGTATTTTTGTCCTGGGTCTTCTGGCCAAGCAGTCAGTCTATCTGGCGGTAACCGGCGTATTTACCAGCTTTATCTATGCCATTACCGAACTGCTGGGGACCATTCTGATCATCTCGATCATTACGGCTATGAGCAGGGTGCTGCTCTACAGCGGCATCAACGAGATGATGATTTCGCCCTTTGCCGGCCTGATCCGGACCCCGGCCCGGGCTTTCTGGGTGATCGGGATCCTGATGATGACCATTTCCTGGTTTTTCTGGCCATCGCCGGCTGTGGCCCTGATGGGAGCGGTGCTCCTGCCGGTAGCAATCCGGGTAGGTTTGCCGGCGATTGGGGTGGCCATGGCCATGAACCTGTTCGGCCACGGCATTGCCCTGTCCAGCGACTTTGTCATCCAGGGCGCTCCCAAGCTGACGGCGGACGCCGCCGGCATTTCCACCGCCAGTGTAGTGACGGCCAGCGTACCCTTGGTGTTGATCATGGGGGTGGTTACCACTGTGACAGCGTTCTGGCTGCTGCGGCGGGACTTGGCCAGCGGCGCCCTCCAGGCCGCGAGCAACGGCGCCGACCGGGAGAACACAAACGCCCGCTTCGGCAAAAACAGCTCACCGAACTTTCTCTCCAAACCGGCTCAGTGCTATTTGGCGGTCCTGATCCCGGTGATGTTTGCCCTGGACGTATTCGTCATGTACCAGGCCAAGCTTCAGGGAGGGGACGCCACCGCGCTGATCGGCGGAACGGCGGTTCTCATTCTCATCACCATTGCCATGCTGGCC
Organism: Acetonema longum DSM 6540; assembly: GCF_000219125.1. Lineage (NCBI taxonomy): Bacteria > Bacillati > Bacillota > Negativicutes > Acetonemataceae > Acetonema > Acetonema longum. The sequence continues at coordinate 123,127 of NZ_AFGF01000049.1, read as the reverse complement.
CACCGGGGGGAAGGTCTGGAGCAGATAACCGGCTACCTGGTGGAAGGATTTCAGTTCGGCTTTAAAATCTTCGGCCCGGTCATCCCTATTGCCGCCTTTTTCTACCTGGGGGACGCCGCCCTGGTAACTCTTTTCGGCAAAGTCCTGCCACCCGGTTCCCAAGGCTTAGTCAATGACTTAGGCCTGGCCCTGGCCCGCACCGTACCCCTAAATGCCGGCGTAGGCGCGGTCACCCTCACCCTGGTAGGCGCCATCACCGGCCTGGACGGCTCCGGCTTCTCGGGCATCTCCCTGGCCGGCTCCATCGCCAGATTGTTTTCGGTGGCTATTGGATCGGGCATCGAAACTCTCACTGCGTTGGGACAGATTGCCGCTGTCTGGGTAGGAGGCGGAACACTTATACCCTGGGCGCTGATTCCGGCGGCTGCTATTTGCGGCGTGGATCCATTTGAATTGGCCAGGAGGAATCTGGTGCCGGTGGTCGTGGGGTTGGTGGTGACGACGATTGTGGCGATGTTTTTGGTTTAGAGAGATGGCGGGAATTTATCGTCTACTATATCCACCAGCATGGTAAGACTGTTCCCTTTATCAGGTTGCAGGGAAAATGGATCTGGGACTTTGAGTTATGACTGGTACCAAGATTGAAGTGAAAGGAAAAAGTGAGATACGGGGTGTTCAGGAGGGCGACAGTTACGACTAAAAGCAACAATTACGTTTTGTGTGGAAAGAATCATCAAGAAAGCACTCGCGACTTTTTAGGGCCGGGAGTGCTTTCTTGTAGAAGTAAAGCGTAGGACTTTTTTGTTCGGGATACAGGAGATTGATGAAGAATATGGAAAAAAGAATATAGAAAATTGTAAAATGTAATGGCGGCAATAACGGGTGGGCGTTAATGAAACTTGAAGAAAAGCATTCTAAATCATTAAAAGTAACTGGAGAAATAAAGTAGAATATTTTGAAGCTAAGGCCGGATATGATCCGAGAGGAGTCTTAATGCTTTGATGCGAACCCCAAGCGAACATTGGAACTCAAGGTAGTTCGCAAGGCGTGTAGTTTACAGGATAATTGATGTTGAGTTAGGTACAAAATGCTTTATTTCAAGTGAATGAACTTTTGATTCGCAAAATCATGTGTTTTGATGCATGATTTTAATGTATCATGAGTTTGACAGTCGTGCCCCGTGTGGGCACGTGGATTGAAACATGCGTTTAGCGAAGACTTATCAGAGCATACGGCGTCGTGCCCCGTGTGGGCACGTGGATTGAAACGCGTAAGTAAAAACCAGATTATCCACGGCGGCAGTCGTGCCCCGTGTGGGCACGTGGATTGAAACCGCTCCTGCTCAACCTGCTCGATATAAGCCAGGAGGTCGTGCCCCGTGTGGGCACGTGGATTGAAACTGAACTGGTGGAGGTTGACGAAAATTTTAACATGGTCGTGCCCCGTGTGGGCACGTGGATTGAAACAAATGAATACAACTGCCCAACAGCGGTTTATATCGTCGTGCCCCGTGTGGGCACGTGGATTGAAACCAGTTATAGGTAATGTTTATTCTTTTTTCCTTCCGTCGTGCCCCGTGTGGGCACGTGGATTGAAACCTCTATGATCGACGTAAACTTAAGCGACTATCTGTCGTGCCCCGTGTGGGCACGTGGATTGAAACTTATGAAAACTGGGCGATGTCCCGCAGCATGCCTCGTCGTGCCCCGTGTGGGCACGTGGATTGAAACCGTTTTGAAAATGAGGTGATCTTATGATCAAACTACGTCGTGCCCCGTGTGGGCACGTGGATTGAAACTATAATAACCGGTGTGGCCGGTGGTGTGGCTGCAGGTCGTGCCCCGTGTGGGCACGTGGATTGAAACGTTTTTCCGTTGGCGAATAATCAAACCACCATCCAGTCGTGCCCCGTGTGGGCACGTGGATTGAAACGTAGTTATCCCGCTGCAGAATTGCGTCACGTTTATGGTCGTGCCCCGTGTGGGCACGTGGATTGAAACCAGTGTGTCAGGCTGCGTCGCCTGCTTGAGCTCCCGTCGTGCCCCGTGTGGGCACGTGGATTGAAACGACAACATAAAGAAATACCACCCCAAAGGGCGGCGTCGTGCCCCGTGTGGGCACGTGGATTGAAACTATATTTGTGGTCATCCCAACTCCTCTTACGCCAGTCGTGCCCCGTGTGGGCACGTGGATTGAAACAATAAGACGAATATCAAGCGGCTTAACAGCTTTGGTCGTGCCCCGTGTGGGCACGTGGATTGAAACCTCATGGATAAGCGTACTGCCCAGGTAGGCTCGTCGTGCCCCGTGTGGGCACGTGGATTGAAACTCGATACGGATAAGGCGTGGCAGCAGTTTGACGTCGTGCCCCGTGTGGGCACGTGGATTGAAACCTATCATGAGAAAAAACAAGAAAGAGGGGCGAAAGTCGTGCCCCGTGTGGGCACGTGGATTGAAACAATATCAATCAGGTGATTATCCCGTGCCTGCAAGGTGTCGTGCCCCGTGTGGGCACGTGGATTGAAACGCTGCCTGGAGACGGCAGAAAAGATGGCGACCCTAGTCGTGCCCCGTGTGGGCACGTGGATTGAAACTGGCAAGCAGCATTTTTAGTTCAGCAAAGCAGCCATGTCGTGCCCCGTGTGGGCACGTGGATTGAAACCTTTAATCCATTCTAGGTTCAACCCCAGTTTCTGTCGTGCCCCGTGTGGGCACGTGGATTGAAACGCATCAAGCCCTCCGGGAAGCATCTGGCCCATCAGGTCGTGCCCCGTGTGGGCACGTGGATTGAAACTTCTTTTGAGTATTTGGCGGCATTTACCGCGAAAGTCGTGCCCCGTGTGGGCACGTGGATTGAAACCGTGGAGAAAGGCGGCGACAACTCCAGCGTATGTCGTGCCCCGTGTGGGCACGTGGATTGAAACCATCCTGGGCATATTTAGAGTGCACCACAGCAGGTCGTGCCCCGTGTGGGCACGTGGATTGAAACACTGCAGCAGTAGAGGTGATTTATGGGGGCCTGCGTCGTGCCCCGTGTGGGCACGTGGATTGAAACCAGCAAGACAACTCATGGGTATGTGCCGATAAGAGTCGTGCCCCGTGTGGGCACGTGGATTGAAACTCCAGACTTTGCGCCTGCATAATGCCTTCCGTGTCGTGCCCCGTGTGGGCACGTGGATTGAAACAGGTCCTGGACGGCGCTGTTTAAGGCTGTGATTGCGTCGTGCCCCGTGTGGGCACGTGGATTGAAACTTCATGTATCGCTACTTCCGCCGCCTGCTCCTTTCGTCGTGCCCCGTGTGGGCACGTGGATTGAAACCTATAAAATGGATTTTTGGTATAGCAAAACATACGTCGTGCCCCGTGTGGGCACGTGGATTGAAACTTTTGACCATTTATCATAAACGTTTGCCATCCTTGTCGTGCCCCGTGTGGGCACGTGGATTGAAACGGTCATTAGGGCGTAGAGTTCGGGGTCGATGTAGTCGTGCCCCGTGTGGGCACGTGGATTGAAACTTGACCATCCAGCCCTTTTCTCCCCCCCTGATGTCGTGCCCCGTGTGGGCACGTGGATTGAAACTTGCAACGGCAAACCGTCTTAAATTAGCGCAGATGTCGTGCCCCGTGTAGGCACGTGGATTGAAACAAGAAGATGACCTTTACACCACCTTAACCTATGCGTCGTGCCCCGTGTGGGCACGTGGATTGAAACATAATTTAGGCACACGGGACGTGTTTGTATCTATCGTCGTGCCCCGTGTGGGCACGTGGATTGAAACCCGGATATACAAACATCGTTTCCGTAACCGCCTGTCGTGCCCCGTGTGGGCACGTGGATTGAAACAATTCTTCGTCCAGTACTCCGCCGCGCACATAACGTCGTGCCCCGTGTGGGCACGTGGATTGAAACGCAACAGACGCGGAAAAAGCGAACTGGAATAGCAGTCGTGCCCCGTGTGGGCACGTGGATTGAAACCTTCAAGCGTCTGGACATTACCAACCTGAAACCGTCGTGCCCCGTGTGGGCACGTGGATTGAAACATTGGCGATAAGCCACTAATCGCCGCTGGATAAAGTCGTGCCCCGTGTGGGCACGTGGATTGAAACAGCGACTGGCGACAACTGCCGCTGGCCAGCGATGGTCATCCCCGTGATCAAGGAAAACGGTTGAATTTAGTATAAAAGGGCAGTTTAAAGGTTACTCAGATGGGACAGCAAGGCATACATTGCATATTGTAAGGCATTTGACCAAAATAGTTTAAATGACTAAGAGTCGATTTGGAACAGATTTTTCCAAGAAACAAGTGATTGCGGAAGACTGGGAGAGATAAACGATCTCCCAACCCCGCTTTTCGACGGCCTGACAGAACTAAAAACAGACACGGTTGATTAACCGTGTCTGTTTTTAGTTCTGTGTTAGTTCTTTTTTGAAATACTGATATTACATTCGTTTCAATCCACAGATGTTTCATCTGACAATAGTAATATAGCATAGTTTATCCAAAATCCAAATCAATTATTTCTATATTTCGAATGATATATTATTATTCAAAAAGAAATATTATATATACTTTACAAAAAAGAGGAAGTATAATACAATAATCTTGAGAATTAAAAGAAAATTGCCCCAACAGAGGCTGATCCCCTCTATCAGGACAAGGCAAGTAAGACATGCATACTATTAATAAGCTGTTTGCTATACTTTACTGCAGAATTGTATGCATTGTCAATTACTTTCCGCCAGTTTATGTACAGCGGAAAGGAGTGAATGCAAAAATGTACAGGTCTTTTGATTCCAATCAACCGAAAATTGGAGGAAGGTATAATGATGAAAGCAACAAAAATAAAAATGAAATCGGGTTGTCATTTCTCAAATAACTTAGTGGAAATTGATGAAATTTATGTAGCTGATTGTATCAATCCGGGCTTTTACAAAAAGGCAGCAGTTTATGATTGTTTGGTGCAAAATCCTCGTTCAATTCAAGTGAATATTGCTCCTTTCCCTGACCTTTTACCGGCACTTAGTGCTTATGATGAAAAATATGTGCGATCTCAAGCAAATGATTCTCCGCATGATAATCTGCTGAAATTGCCGCGGGAATGATACCCAACGCCGGGGTTGTATAAGCCTTCAGGCCACCTTTGGGTGGCCTCTCTACCCGGCGAGGGGTTAGTAAATTTCTCTACTTATTTTCAAAAGGAAACGCAGAATTTTATAAAATATAGGATTTTTCGATCCAGATGCAGGAGTTCATGGAAAAAGTGTGAAACTCAAATCAATAGTATAGTAATGTAATTTTCGACAGGATTCCACTATTCAGGAAGTACCCTTAAACTGAGGTGAGTTTATTGAATCGTTTTTTTCCTTTGAGTCAAAATGAATTCATCGCCCATGTGCGTAAAAACGATGACGGCACATGGGCTTCTCCGCATTTATTATCTCAACACTTGGATGGCACCGCAGGATTAGCAGAAACTTTTGCCGCCAAGTTTCATTCCGGAAAATGGGGAAAGATAGCCGGATTGGCTCATGATGCAGGCAAAGGCAGGCCAGAATGGCAAAAATATATCGGTGCTAAAAGTGGTTATGATGAAGAAGCGCATTTAGAAGGGAAATCAGGGAAAGTACCTCATGCTATTCACGGAGCAAGACTGACGGAAGATATCTTAGGAAAAGGACCTGGAAGGTTATTGGCATATTGTATTGCCGGGCATCATGCAGGTTTGCCGGATTGGTCCAGCGCCGAAGGGGCGGGACAATCCTCGTTGCAGTTTCAGGAGGATCATGTAAAGGATTTAAATAATGTTGCTGGATTTATTTTAGATAAAATGCAATCCTCAAAGCCGGGAACGCCTCCCTGGAAATTTTCAAGAGGACTGGATGTGTCTTTGTGGATCAGGATGCTGTACTCATGCCTGGTGGATGCGGATTTCTTGGATACGGAATCTTATATGGACGACGCTCAGGCCGGTATCAGAGGTGACTATTGTTCTATCCCGGAACTCTTGGAACGATTTCATCAATTCAGTAAGAAACTAGATGAAACAGCGGAAAATACGAAAGTTAATGCAATTCGAAGAAGTATCCGGGAAAAGTGTATACAAATGGCTCAAAAGCCACAGGGCATTTTTTCTCTTTCAGTGCCGACAGGCGGTGGAAAAACATTGTCAGGCCTTGCATTTGGCCTTGAGCATGCTAAAAAGCATGACTTGGACCGGATTATTTATGTAATCCCTTACACCAGCATTATCGAGCAAAATGCCGATGTATTCCGTTCAGTGGTGGGAGCCGATCAAGTAGTAGAACATCATTCCAGTTTGGACGAAGATGATTCTACTGTAAAATCTCGCTTGGCTTCAGAAAATTGGGATGCTCCCATCATAGTTACTACTACGGTGCAATTTTTCGAATCGCTTTTCGCCGCTAAGTCCAGCCGCTGCCGTAAGCTGCACAATATTGTAAATTCAGTAGTGGTGTTAGATGAAGCCCAATTAGTGCCGGTTGAATATTTAGCCCCTATTCTTGAGACCATGCAACTGCTGGTAGCACATTATCATGTTACTTTTATCATTTCCACCGCAACCCAACCGGCCTTCGGTGAGCGAATAGTGGATGGAAAATCGTTTCCGGGGTTGAAGAATATCAAAGAGATCATGGGGAATCGGGAAGAGGTAAAATCACTTTATGATTCACTAAAACGGTATCAGGTTCAATTACCGGAAGATATTCGCACTCCATCCGTTTGGGAAGATATTGCGGCCGCATTAAAGCAATATGAACAAGTATTGTGCATTGTTTCCGACCGAAAAAGCTGCCGTACACTGCATGGTTTAATGCCTGAGGGAACGTTTCATTTATCGGCTTTGATGTGCGGCCGGCATCGCACTGAAATTATCGAGAAGATCAAACAAAAATTAAAAAATAAAGAGCCGGTTCGGGTGATTAGCACTCAGCTTGTGGAAGCAGGTGTGGACATGGATTTCCCGGTCGTTTACCGGGCTCTTGCCGGGTTGGATTCTATTGCTCAGGCAGCAGGCCGCTGCAACCGGGAGGGTAAACTATCCGGACTGGGACAGGTCATTGTCTTTAATGCGCCGAAAAAAGCTCCCATAGGGATTCTTCGCAAAGCGGAAGAAACGACTCGCAGCATATTTTTGAGCGGGTGTCAGGATCCGTCAGATCATGCTGTATATGAACGATATTTCTCAGAATTATATTGGAAGGCTAATTCGCTGGATGAAAAAGAGATTCTTAGGTATCTAAAGCCTGATTCCCAAGAATGCAGTATTTATTTTCGAACGGCAGCGGAAATATTCCGTATAATCGATGATTCTCAGCTAAAAACAATTATTGTCCGGTATGATGAAAGTGAAAAATTGATTGATTTACTAAAATCAAGAGGGCCGGACCGTTGGTTGATGAGGAAGATTCAACGATATACCGTGAATATCTACAATACTGATTTTTATCATATGCAACAGCGAGGAGCAATTGAAGAAGTGCAGCCTAACATTTTTGCACTGGCAACTAATCTGGATTATTCCAGGGATACAGGTCTTTTAGTTGATGAAACCCCTTTTGATCCAGATTCATTTATTATTTAGGAAGGAGTTGATAAAATGCATAACTGGTGTTTAGAAGTATGGGGCGACTATGCTTGTTTCACCCGTCCGGAAATGAAAGTGGAACGGGTAAGTTACGATGTGATGACGCCATCGGCAGCCAGAGCTATCTTTGAGTCCATTCTCTGGAAACCGGCCATTCGCTGGAACGTAACAAAAATCGAAGTGATTAACCCGATTAAATGGATTTCTGTTCGCCGTAATGAAGTGGGGAGAAAGATGCCTAATCCTACAGCAAAGCAGATGGCTGGCGCATTAGGCGAACCTATGGGTATTTTTATTGAAGATGAACGCCAACAACGGGCCGGACTCTTTCTGAGGGATGTCAGGTATCGTATTTATGGCTATTTCGACTTTATCCCCCCGGATCAAAGGAAAGCAAATCATTCAGTCTCGCCTGAATTTTGGGCAGATGAGCAAGAACTGGCGGAAAAAATACGCTTGGATGAAACCGAGGCAAAATATGCAGCCATGTTTGAACGGCGGGCAAAAAAAGGCCAGTGCTTTCACCGGCCTTATTTAGGTTGCCGGGAATTTGCCTGTGATTTCAGGCTGGTAGATCCCCAGAAGGAGCCGGTTGAGTTGATTGAAGAAACGCGGGATCTAGGGTTTATGCTGTATGATATGGATTTTGAAAAAGATGAAAATGACCCGATACCTTTATTTTTCCGGGCCTGGATTGAAAATGGGGCAGTGAATGCAGACCGCAGGGAAGTGGAGGTGCGGGGATGATACTGCAGGCGTTGAAGGAATATTATGACCGTAAGGCATCCGATCCTGAGAGCGATATTGCGCCAGAAGGCTGGGAAAAGAAAGAAATACCTTTTATTATTGTCTTAGATCATGCGGGGAATTTGATGCAAATTGAGGATACGCGGGAAGGTGAAGGAAAGAAAAAAAGAGCAAAAGCCTTTCTGGTACCTCAAGCAGAAAAAAAGACATCGGGGATTGCCGCTAATCTTCTTTGGGAAAATGCCGGATATGTATTGGGGATTGCTACAAAAGGAAACAATGAACGTGCTATTAAACAAAAGAATGCTTTTATTGACCGTTTAACAAATGAACTTGGGGATATTAAAGTTGTCCAAGCAGTCATTGCTTTCCTTACAAACGTTACAGAAGAAAGACTCTCACAAGAGGAATGCTGGCAAGAAATCTCTGCATCAAACCCCAATCTCTCTTTTCGAATGAGTGCAGACTCATTTTTAATATGTCGCCATCCTGATGTTGTATCAAGGCTTTCTTCAACAAGCCAAAGCTCAAATGATATATCAGGAACTTGCCTGGTAACAGGGAAGAATGCGAGGATCAAAGTGCTTCATACATCCATTAAGGGGGTGTATGGTGCTCAAACTGCAGGAGCTAATATTGTTTCTTTTAATCTTGATGCCTTTAAGTCATACGGGAAAGAGCAAGGGTTTAATGCACCGGTAGGCGCTGAGGCTGAATTTTCTTATACAACTGCTATCAATACACTGCTGGGAAGAGATTCTAAACAACGTCTTTTGATCGGAGATGCCTCCACTGTCTTTTGGTCAAAAAAGCAATCATCCTTTGAATCCGAGTTCTCTTCCTTTTTTGAAGAACCGGAAAAAGACAATCCTGATGCAGGCACGCAAAATGTTAAGGCATTATTTGAGTCAATTCATAGCGGCGCTTATCGGGAAGATGACGGCAAGACCCCATTCTACATCTTGGGGCTGGCCCCTAATGCCGCTCGCATTGCTGTTCGCTTTTGGCAGATTGGAACCATTGCCGAAATTGCCGTTCGGATTCATCAATACTTTAAGGATTTTGCCATTGTCAAACCACCTAGAGAGCCGGAGTATTATTCTATTTGGCGCATCTTAGTAAATATCGCTACCCAAGATAAGAGCGAAAATATTCCGCCGAATCTTGCCGGGGATTTCATGCGATCCATTTTGACAGGAATGCCTTATCCGGCTACATTGCTGCAAGCCGTGTTGCGGCGAATCCGCAGCGATACGGAAAACAGGGTTAAACCAGTTCGGGCGGCGTTGATTAAAGCCTATTTAAATCGTTATTATCAATTTTATCCTGATCAAAACCAAAGGGAGGTTCAGATGGAATTGGATATTTCACAACCCTCAATCGGTTATCAACTGGGAAGGTTATTTGCCACACTGGAAAAGATTCAAGAAGAGGCGAATCCAGGAATCAATGCTACTATCCGAGAGCGTTTTTACGGTGCCGCCTGTGCAACCCCGGTAACTGTCTTTACGAATCTGCTTCGCCTTAAAAATCACCATCTTGCAAAACTCGACAATAAAGGAAGAGTAGTGAATTTTGAACGGTTATTGGGTGAAATCATCGGAAATTTAAAAGACTTTCCCGCCCAGCTTGATTTGCACGAGCAAGGACGTTTCGCCATCGGCTATTATCATCAGCGGCAAGATTTTTTCACTAGCAAAGGTGTTGCGGAAAGTGACAAATGAATAAAAAAATTTAGAAAGGGTGTAAAATATGAGTACCATTCAAAAACGTTATGATTTTGTCATATTATTTGACGTTAAAGACGGAAATCCTAATGGAGATCCGGATGCGGGCAATTTACCCCGTGTAGATGCAGAAACAGGACATGGGCTGGTTACCGATGTTTGTTTAAAAAGAAAAGTAAGGAATTATGTTAGCCTAAAACAAGAAGAAAAAGCTCCTTATGGAATTTTCGTTAAAGAAAAATCTATATTAAACAATACGATTGAGCAGGCTTATGCTAGCTTAAATATTGATTTGCAACAACCTCCGACCGATTCGGCAGATGGTAAAAAGCGAAATAAGCCCGGGCAGGGTCAAGGGAAAGAGGTGGATCGGGCCAAGCAATTTATGTGTCAAAACTTTTTTGACATTAGAACATTTGGAGCTGTTCTATCAACGGGAGCTAATGCCGGACAAGTTCGCGGCCCAGTGCAGTTTACCTTTGCACGCTCGGTAGAACCTATTGTGTCCCTTGAGCATAGCATTACTCGTATGGCGGTTGCAACAGAAGCTGAGGCGGAAAAGCAAGGTGGCGATAATCGTACAATGGGCCGGAAGTTTACTGTTCCCTATGGACTTTATCGCGCCCATGGTTTTATTTCAGCACCGTTGGCAAATCAGACCGGTTTTTCACAAGAGGATCTGGAACTTCTTTGGGAAGCGCTTGAAAAAATGTTCGAGCATGATCGTTCGGCTGCCCGAGGGTTAATGGGAACAAGAAAGCTGTTTGTTTTTGAACATGCGTCTAAGATGGGGGATGCTCCGGTTCAGAAGCTGTTTGACGCTATAAAAATAAAGCGAAAAGATACTGGCAAACCAGCAAGAGATTTCAGTGATTATGTTATTTCTGTGAGCACAGACGATATTCCGCAAGGCGTGACATTCATTGAGAAACTTTGAAACTGAAAAGAAATATTCCGACGATGATCTTCTTTTACTTTCAGGTATCCAACATATCGCCTTTTGTGAGCGACAGTGGGCTCTTATACACTTGGAACAAGTGTGGGCGGAGAATGTCCGGACCGTAGAGGGCAAGCATCTCCATGAGCGAGCAGATGATCCCTATAAGGATGAAACCCGTAAAACTCTGCGGGTTATACGGGCCATGCCATTAGTTTCGTATCAGATTGGCCTGCGGGGTGTTGCCGATGTGGTGGAATTTCACCAGAGTCAGGAAGTTGTGAGCGGTGAAATGTGCCGGCTGGAAAAGCGTGAGGGCTGGTGGAGGCCTGTTCCGGTCGAGTATAAGCGAGGCCGTCCCAAACCTGATGATCGAGATGCTGTTCAGCTTTGCGCTCAAGCTATGGCTTTGGAAGAAATGATGGTAATCTCTATCCCGTCCGGCTTTCTTTTCTATGGACAAACTAAACATCGTGAATCGGTTTTCTTCGATATAGCTCTGCGGCAGCATACTGTTGAATTGGCCACACGCATGCATCAGCTTGCCAGGGAAGAAATCACTCCAAAGCCGCAGAAGGGGAAACACTGCTCTCAGTGCTCTCTGGTTGAACAATGTCAGCCGCAATGGATGTTGCGTCATCGTTCAGTAGAAAGCTATTTGGCGCGCATGTGCCATGTGGAGGTAGATCATTCTTGAGGCGACTTCTGAATACGCTGTATGTTACCTTACCGGATGCCTATTTAGCCTGCGATGGCGAGAATGTGTTAGTGAAAGTAGATAATGAAATTCGGTTTCGAGTGCCAGTGCATAACTTGGAGGGTATTGTCTGTTTTGGCTTTGCCGGAGCCAGTCCCAAGCTTATGTATTTGTGCTGCGAACGCGGGGTAGCTCTTTCATTTTTAAACGAATACGGCAAGTTTATGGGGCGTATAACAGGTAATGTTTCAGGCAACGTTTTACTCCGACGGACGCAATATCGCTGGGCCGATGATAAGGAGATATCCGTTCGGTTGTCACGGCGATTTATTGCAGCAAAGATTATCAACAGCAGGGCGGTATTGCATCGCGCCCTCCGAGACCACGGGAAGGTTGTCGACAATAAGGCGTTGGAGTATGCTATGGCGTGTTTGGCGAGGATGCCGGAGCGACTAGAAAAAGCATTGGATGGCAATACAGTACGAGGGATTGAAGGAGAAGCGGCGCATCTTTATTTTTCTAACTTCAATCAATTAATAGTCAGTCAAAAAGACGGCTTTCCCATTTTCGGCCGTAACAGACGACCGCCGACAGATCGGGTCAATGCTTTGCTGTCATTCCTGTACACACTGCTCTCTCATGAAGTTGCAGCAGCTCTGGAAAGTGTCGGTCTGGATCCACAGGTTGGTTTTTTGCATCGAGACCGGCCCGGACGACAAAGCCTCGCACTGGATGTTATGGAAGAACTACGGCCTCACTTTGCGGATCGATTGGCAGTAACGCTAATCAACCGCAATCAGATTTCTGAAGCCGGCTTTGTCGTGAAAGAAAACGGCGCTGTCATCATGAGCGATGAAACACGCAAAGAAGTACTTACTTCCTGGCAAAAACGAAAACAAGAGGAAATCACCCATCCTTATTTAGAAGAGAAAATTCCGTTGGGACTTGTTCCTTATGTCCAAGCCCTGCTCTTGGCTAGGCACCTGAGGGGCGATCTGGAAGATTATCCGCCATTTTTCTGGAAGTGAGGTCATAGGCATGTTAGTGCTGATTACCTATGATGTGAATGTGACAACCGACTTAGGCAAGAGTCGGCTTCGCCGAGTAGCTAAGCAATGTGTCAATTATGGGCAGCGTGTTCAAAATTCGGTATTTGAATGTTTGGTCGATCCTACACAGTTTGCCGAATTAAAACACCGATTAGAAAGTATTGTCGATCCAAATACTGACAGTTTGCGCTATTATTTTCTGGGAAGCAATTGGAAAAACAGAGTAGAACATTTTGGCGCTAAGGTTGGATATGATCCGGAAGGGGTTTTAATGCTTTGATGCGAACCTTAAGCGAACATTGGAATTCAGGGTAGTTCGCAAGGCGCGTAGATTCAGGGATAATTGATGTTGCGTTAGGTGTAACCGATTTATTTAAGTGAAGGAATTTTTGATTCGCAAAATCATGTGTTTTGATGCATGATTTTAATGTGTCATGAGTTTGACAGTCGTGCCCTGTACGGGCACGTGGATTGAAACCCTGTGTACTGGAATACATTGATCCCGCGTATTAGTCGTGCCCTGTACGGGCACGTGGATTGAAACCGCTTAGTGATGACCACAACATCGTGGTCTATAGTCGTGCCCTGTACGGGCACGTGGATTGAAACCATTCCCAGGGTTTTAAGGCTGTCGTCAACGCAGTCGTGCCCTGTACGGGCACGTGGATTGAAACTGTAAAATGATCTCCGCGACGCTCCGTCTTTGGCCCGTCGTGCCCTGTACGGGCACGTGGATTGAAACCTATCGGAAAGGCCATGCTGGATTTGGGGCCGGCGTCGTGCCCTGTACGGGCACGTGGATTGAAACCGTTGACGCTGTCGATGATCAACTTTTTCCCGGCCGTCGTGCCCTGTACGGGCACGTGGATTGAAACCTCCTAATATTTAATACTCATTCCATCGTGCCGGTCGTGCCCTGTACGGGCACGTGGATTGAAACCCTGGAAGGTAAGGCGATTAGAATAAAAATAATGTCGTGCCCTGTACGGGCACGTGGATTGAAACAAAAAACGTATCGGCCGCTCACCTGGCAAGATGGATGTCGTGCCCTGTACGGGCACGTGGATTGAAACCCGGTTTTCTTTAGTTTTCCGTATCTTTTTTCTGGTCGTGCCCTGTACGGGCACGTGGATTGAAACCCAATCAACCGAAAATTGGAGGAAGGTATAATGATGTCGTGCCCTGTACGGGCACGTGGATTGAAACGGTATCATCATTTCAGTACCCCTGTCACCCGCCGTCGTGCCCTGTACGGGCACGTGGATTGAAACGCCTAAGATTAATTAGTTTTATCAAGTAGATTGCGTCGTGCCCTGTACGGGCACGTGGATTGAAACTCGAAGATATTGGAGTAAAGCCAGGCATAGCGAAGTCGTGCCCTGTACGGGCACGTGGATTGAAACTTCTAATAAAATTCCTCTGCGTTCGCCGCTGAACCGTCGTGCCCTGTACGGGCACGTGGATTGAAACATAGATGAGGTGCTGTATACTGCAAACGAAGTTGTCGTGCCCTGTACGGGCACGTGGATTGAAACAAGCAAATAAGCGAAATAAAAAAATCCGCACTGGTCGTGCCCTGTACGGGCACGTGGATTGAAACTCGAAGATATTGGAGTAAAGCCAGGCATAGCGAGTCGTGCCCTGTACGGGCACGTGGATTGAAACCAGCTCATCCATGGTCACGGTAAGTCCGCTGACGTCGTGCCCTGTACGGGCACGTGGATTGAAACTGGCAGAGTACCTTGCCTTGCTTGAACAAGAACGGGTCGTGCCCTGTACGGGCACGTGGATTGAAACGCTGATGTATCTGGATTTGTTGGCCCTGGGTCGGTCGTGCCCTGTACGGGCACGTGGATTGAAACACAAATTTAGGAAGCTTAATATCGAATGCCATGGGAGGTCGTGCCCTGTACGGGCACGTGGATTGAAACGAAAAAATGGGTCTGACATCCGGCGGTGGACGGGGTCGTGCCCTGTACGGGCACGTGGATTGAAACTTTTTACCATCCGCATATTCTTTGAGAATTTCGTCGTGCCCTGTACGGGCACGTGGATTGAAACATCACAATGAACACCTCCTTAACTCGGCCAACCGGTCGTGCCCTGTACGGGCACGTGGATTGAAACTTACATTGCTGATGAATTGGCACGTTTCAAGGAGTCGTGCCCTGTACGGGCACGTGGATTGAAACCTCATTTTTTAAAGAAGACTGTGTATCCACAGGTCGTGCCCTGTACGGGCACGTGGATTGAAACCGTAAGACATACGGCCAAGGCAATAGCGTTATACGTCGTGCCCTGTACGGGCACGTGGATTGAAACTAGCCTCTTCAAACTCGAACAAGTCTTTGGGCCGGTCGTGCCCTGTACGGGCACGTGGATTGAAACTTGTCGTTGACGTAGGCTACCATGCGGTTAGTGCGTCGTGCCCTGTACGGGCACGTGGATTGAAACCATTACGACGCTTCGCCTTCCAGCGACATCAGGGTCGTGCCCTGTACGGGCACGTGGATTGAAACAGGACATTAAACAGCTTTTTGCGGTCAACTTCGGTCGTGCCCTGTACGGGCACGTGGATTGAAACACTCCATGAAGGGGGTGAATTATTCATGATTGAGTCGTGCCCTGTACGGGCACGTGGATTGAAACCGAACGTCCGCCTTTAATTTATGCGATTCTGCCCATGTCGTGCCCTGTACGGGCACGTGGATTGAAACTCAATCGGACGGGCTTTGATAGCTTGGGCTACAGTCGTGCCCTGTACGGGCACGTGGATTGAAACGATGACGATAGCCAGAGTGCTGGAATCCACCAGGGGGGTCGTGCCCTGTACGGGCACGTGGATTGAAACGCGGCGGAGCAGTGGGCTGACAGGCTTGGAGCGCCGGTCGTGCCCTGTACGGGCACGTGGATTGAAACTGGCGGTGTCGTGAATGCCGGATATAGTGCTTTCTGGTCGTGCCCTGTACGGGCACGTGGATTGAAACAAATACTCTCCCATCCTCCCACCTGATGGAGATCGTCGTGCCCTGTACGGGCACGTGGATTGAAACTGTGGCATTGGTCACATAAACTAATCAAGTTGTCGTGCCCTGTACGGGCACGTGGATTGAAACGTCATGTTAAATCCATTGATAATGCCCTGCAACGTCGTGCCCTGTACGGGCACGTGGATTGAAACATATATATAATGAAACATATGTTTTATGAATCATGTCGTGCCCTGTACGGGCACGTGGATTGAAACCTTTGTCATCTTTACCGCCTCCGCATATTTAAGGTCGTGCCCTGTACGGGCACGTGGATTGAAACAGCATGAACGAATGCATCTGTTTTAGTAGATCAGTCGTGCCCTGTACGGGCACGTGGATTGAAACATTTTACCGTGCCGGGTATGTAAATACGTTTTAGTCGTGCCCTGTACGGGCACGTGGATTGAAACATTGGAAAAACCATTGATCCCTACGATGTTTGTGTCGTGCCCTGTACGGGCACGTGGATTGAAACCGGTAAAATACCTCGACTGCAGTGTGGGCATATCGTGTCGTGCCCTGTACGGGCACGTGGATTGAAACACGTCCTCAATCACCTGGAGCCATTTTGCGGCGTGTCGTGCCCTGTACGGGCACGTGGATTGAAACATTCCAATAGGCGTAGAACTGTCTTAAAGTCATGTCGTGCCCTGTACGGGCACGTGGATTGAAACCTTCGCCAGAACTTCAATGACTTGCGCCATCAGGTCGTGCCCTGTACGGGCACGTGGATTGAAACTGATATCAATGGCCGGGGACCAGGATGGTTTTGTCGTGCCCTGTACGGGCACGTGGATTGAAACATGTGCTTTTGTCGGTCTGTCTGTCACGCTCTCGTCGTGCCCTGTACGGGCACGTGGATTGAAACCTGCATCATCACCACGCCACCCTAAACGGCTTATTGTCGTGCCCTGTACGGGCACGTGGATTGAAACACAATTTCGGATAATGGCGATTCTTACGGCCAGTCGTCGTGCCCTGTACGGGCACGTGGATTGAAACTACCTGTCGCCGCAGGTCGGCGTTTTCCAGCTTGTCGTGCCCTGTACGGGCACGTGGATTGAAACCTTGCAAAGACCTTCGTTATTTAATACAAAAATAGTCGTGCCCTGTACGGGCACGTGGATTGAAACATCCGGCAGAGAACCGATCACTGATGCTATTGCCGTCGTGCCCTGTACGGGCACGTGGATTGAAACTGCTAATGAAAAGGTAGCCGCCGAAACCGTTCGCGTCGTGCCCTGTACGGGCACGTGGATTGAAACCAAAGGAAATCCGGAATACGAGTACCGGCAAAAGGGTCGTGCCCTGTACGGGCACGTGGATTGAAACTACTTTCGTTCGTGCAGCTACCCGAAAGTTTTTTGTCGTGCCCTGTGCGGGCACGTGGATTGAAACGTATGATAATTGGAGCATGTCTCGCAGCATGCCCGTCGTGCCATGTACGGGCACGTGGATTGAAACCCCTGGAACTTTGCGCTCAAGAATGTCGTTTTGGGTCGTGCCCTGTACGGGCACGTGGATTGAAACTTCTCAGAATAAGCAACGAAACAAAGTGATTGCGTCGTGCCCTGTACGGGCACGTGGATTGAAACAAAGCCGGGGTGAGGGGTTGTGTCCCGAGTATTGTCGTGCCCTGTATGGGCACGTGGATTGAAACCATAGAAAGGCCAGTTGGAACCAGATATGCCTCAGTCGTGCCCCGTATGGGCACGTGGATTGAAACAGGGAGCCGGGTGGACCACAGCAGTGTGCCCTGTCGTGCCTGTACGGGCACGTGGATTGAACAACGAAATGATCAAGGATACCATCAAGGAAAACATCATGCCCCATATGGATTGAAACGCCTGTACTGTATAATAATCTGGCTAATCCGTAATATTTAAAACTACGAACTCTATTGAGAGCAAAGAAACAATCTGCTCCTGAAATTCCTTTGTGCAGTTAAACTAAGTTTGCACTGTGCAACTTTTTGGGCAAAGGTTGCTGATAGTCAACTGCGTAGCAATCCAATTCCAGCAGGTCAATAACTATAAAACAACGAAATCATACTATTAAATAATGCAACACCAAAAGGCATCTTTTTGTCGATGCTATTATTCAAACGGTAAAGTGGTTTATACGAAAGGATGAACAATCATGCCTAAGATCCCCAAAAACCTAAGCGATCAGGAAATGGTAAAACATTTTAAAGAAAAAATCACCTTTGAAACCGGCTTAGCACAAGATAGTCCGGAGGATAAAAAGAGCGTTCAGGCCAAGTCAAAAGAGAAGGAGTCTTTTTTTACGCCGGAATTGCAGGAAAAGGTCAGCAAGCATTTGCTGGAGATAAAGGTTCAGCTTTTCCAGGAAGGGATCGTGGATTATGATCTGAAGGTCAGCCGCGACGGGAGGCAGGTATTGATCAGCGCTGTTCCAAAACCGGTGAAACAGCAGCCTGACCGCAATGCGCAGCGTAATCGCTGACAGTGATTACGCCGCATAAAAAAATCCGCCGTTACGGACTGTAGCGGCGGATTTTTTATGAAGGTTAGGCGCTCTGACGGATTTTTTTGATTTTCCGTCCGCTCAGCGCCATAACTGCCTGGCCGATTACTCAATAAATGTAGCCACATCTGCCACGGGCTTGCGGGGCGGGCTGGAGAGCTTGTCGTCGGCGGGGACTCCCAGTGGGGTGAGGGCGGCCAGGTAGTAGCCTGGTTTCTCAAAGCCCAGGTATTTGCTGATTTCCCTGGCGGCATAAGTGGGGCCGGTCATCCAGCAGCCGCCGTAGCCCAGGTCGGCTGCCGCCAGTTGGAGGTTCTCCATGGCTGCGGCGATGTTTTGCACTCCCGGATTGGGCCGGACCAGAGCATGAAATTCTTCGGCGCTGATGACGCCTGCCTCTCTCAAGCCATCTCCAATGGAGTCATAAGGGCCGGCATAGATCAGAATCAGGACCGGAGCGTTTTTGAAGATTGTGTGATAGGCGGCCGAGGACTGGATGATCTTCTTTTTTTCCGGGTCGGTATGGAGAGCTGCCAGGGACGCATTTTTTTCTGCCACCAGTTGTGCGATATGACTGATCTTATCTTTATTGGTGATTACGACAAAGTGCCAGTTTTGTTTGTTTTTGCCGGAAGGGGCCAGGGTTGCCGCTTCCAGCAGCTTGACGATATCGTCTTTCGGCACCGGCTGGTCCTTAAACTTTCTGACGCTGTGGCGCTTGGCCAGGAAGGGGAATAAACTCATGATCGATTCTCCTTTTCGTTTGATAATGATAATACTTTATCACAGACAGGAGAAAATCCTGCTGAAACTGTAACCCTGCTCTTTATCTCGAATCTCGGCCCGTTCGGCTTCTATTTTCCAAAATTCTTCATACATTGTACTAATATACCCTGGTACAGTGAGGGAGGATGAAGGTGGAAAAACTGGAAGCGCTGATGGGTACCCTGTTCACGCAAAAACTGCCTGTGCTGCCGGATAAGGTGAAATCCGTCATCATGCAGGTTCTGCCATGGATTTTTGCCGCTTTTGGGGCATTGGGGTTTTTATCCTGGATTACCGCGGTTGGCCTGGTAAACTTTAGCCAAATGGCAGCCTTGAAAGGCAGCTATATCCTGGGATATGATGTTCCGCTGCTTGGCCTTATCATCTTTTATGCCCTGGTCCCCCTATCACAGATTTTGATTATGGCCGGCGGCTATTATATGCTCGGCCGCCGGCTGAAAGGATGGCGTCTGGCCGTGCTGGCGACGTTGATCAGTCTGACCATCAATGCCTTATATGTCTATGCGTTTGGCGTGGTCTGGGATGTGCTTGTCTTATATGCGCTGCAGCAGATTAAGGAGCTATATCCGAAAACAGGCGTTTGAGACACCCCATGAAGGCCCTCCGGGCCTTTTATTGTTGTAAGGACCGTTTTGCCTATATTTGGCCTCTCCCCTCCGGCCTTAGGTGTTGTATAATAGGATTGTACCAGTAGGACAATGGATAGGAGGAACGATTTGTGCCTATTAAGATACTGGTGGCCGATGATGAGCCGAATATTTGCGAAGTGGTGGAACTTTATCTGAAGCAGGAAGGTTTCGACGTATATACTGCCGCCGACGGTGATGCCGCCATGGAGGTAGAGACTGATATTCAGCCTGATCTGGTAATTTTAGATGTGATGCTGCCGAAAATGTCAGGCTGGGAAGTGTGTCAGGCTATCACCCGGCAAATACCGGTGATTTTTCTTACGGCGAAAGGAACTGAACCGGATAAAATGACCGGTTTTTCGCTGGGGGCTGACGATTACATAACCAAGCCCTTTAGCCCCAGGGAACTGGTGGCCAGAGTCAAGGCGGTGCTGCGGCGCAGCGGGCTGTTGTACGGCGACGGCGCAGTCTTATCCTATCCTGGGTTGACGATTAACGTCAACGGGCAGATGATTGAATGCGCCGGCAAGACTGTGCCCCTTTCACCCAAGGAATTTGAATTGCTTTTATTTCTGGCCCGGCATGGCAAGATCGCCTTTTCCCGGGAACAGCTGCTTACGAATATCTGGGGTTATGATTACTGCGGCGACGACCGGACGGTGGATGCTACAGTCAAGCGATTGCGGCAAAAGATTTCTCAGGGAGAGTATCAATATGTACATACGGTATGGGGAACCGGGTATAAATTTGAGGTGGTGGCCAAATGACCCGTTCTATATTCGGACGTATTCTGATGTCCCATATGGCGGTCATTCTGGTCAGTATCCTGGCTCTCAGCCTGTTGATGTCTTTCTTGATCCGCAGCCATGTGGTGATCAACCGGCGGGCCGATCTGATCACCAAGGCCAATTCCATCACGGCCTTTTTGGCGCCGGATATCAAGACAGGAAAATTGCCTTCCCCTGAGGTGGTGGAACGCCTCAACGAAATGGTGGGCGGCCGCGTCTGGCTGACTGATGAGGATGGCAGGGTATTGGTGGGCCAGCCGCCGCCCCGCTGGTTTGCCCAGTTTCCCCAGCCGGCGGAGGATTTGGATGATCTGTTTGCCGGGCTGAGCAATCTGTGGGTCGGCAATGACAGGGAAGAAAAAGACCGGTCCATGGTCATCGCCCTGCCGGTAGCGGGAGCACCCAATCCGGTGGCGGTTTATTTGTTTGCGCCGGTGACCGGTATTAACCGGGCGGTAGCGGCGCTGGACAAACTGCTCTATTATTCTCTGCTGTTCGGCATCGGCGCCTCGGTCATTCTGGGCTTTTTTATCACCCGTACTCTTACCAGGCCGCTGGCTGATATCAGCCGGGCTGCCAGCCGCTTTGCCAAGGGTGAACATGCCAGCCGGACCGCTGCGGTGGGCGAGGATGAGATTGGCAGGCTGGGACAGGTGTTTAATGACATGGCCGCGTCTCTGGCCCATACCGAGCAGAACCGGCGGGATTTTTTGGCCAATGTATCTCATGAACTGAAAACCCCGGTGGCAGCCATACAGGCTATGGCCGAAGCGTTAGCCGACGGTATGGTCACCACCCGGGCGGATACCCAGCGTTATCTGGCTAATATCGTCAGCCAGACCGGACATATCAACCGGCTGGTGCAGGACCTTCTGGATCTGGCCCAGCTGGAGGCCGGTGAAATAACGATCCTGCGGGAAAAGGTGGACCTGGCTGAATTTTTGGCCCGGGAAACCGAGAAAATGACCACGATTGCCCTCAGTCAGGAGAAGAAGCTAAAATTTGTCCTGCAAAAACCCCAGAAAAATGACCGGCTGGCGGCAGTCTGGGCTGACCCGGTACGGTTGACCCAGGTGTTTAACAACATCGGTATGAATGCGATCCGGTACTCGCCGGAAGGGTCGGAGATCAAAATACGGATCGAAACCAAAGGCCGGTTCAGCCAATTTACTGTCACCGATCAGGGGCCCGGCATTCAACCGGAGGATCTTCCTTATATCTGGGAACGGTTTTACCGGGCGGAAAAATCCCGCACCCGAAACGCCGGCGGCTGCGGTCTGGGACTGGCCATTGTCCGGGACCTGGTCCGGGCCATGGGCGGCGAGGCGGAAGTGGAAAGTCCGCCGGGAAAAGGGGCGGCCTTTACAATCAGACTGCCTGTGGCTAAGCAATAGACGTCATATTTTTAAGCATAAGGAACGCGCCCGGGGTTATCCGCCGGGCGCGTTCCGTTATAAGGATAAGGGGATGCGGTTTCAGCCTGCCTGATTGCAGATCGGCTGCAGCCCTAGATTTTGGAGCGTATCCAGATCCCGGTCGGCTCCCCGGCCCTGGGTGGTAAGGTAATGGCCCATCAGCATGCCGTTGATGCCGGACAAGAATCCCAGCGGCACCAGTTCGCCCAGGTTGTGTTCCCGGCCGCCGGCGTAGCGGATGATCTTGCTGGGCAGAATCAGGCGGAAGATGGCGAAGGTCTGGAGGATGGCCAGGGGTTTCAGCGGGGTCTGGTTTTCCAGCGGCGTGCCTTTGACCGGATTGAGGACGTTGATGGGAATGGAGTCGGCATCCAGTTCTTTCAGGGCAAAGGCCAGCTCCACCCGCTGACGGAAGGTTTCTCCCATGCCGATGATGCCGCCCGAACAGATCTGCAGGCCGGCGGCCTTTACTTTTTTAATAGTCTCCACCCGTTCCCGGTAGGTATGGGTGGTGCAGATACTCTCAAAGTAGCTTTCACTGGCCTCCAGGTTATGATGATAGCGGGAGATGCCGGCTTCTTTCAGCGCCGCTACATGGTGAGTATCCAAGGTGCCTAAGGAACAGCAGCGGTTGAGGGATGTTTCCCGGCCAATCCGTCTGATCGCGGCGGTGATTTTGGTAAAGTCCGGGTCGCCGTCCATGCCGCAGCCGGCGGTTACGATGCAAAAACGGCCTGCCTTCTGAGCTTCGGCCTGTTTGGCGGCTGACACAATATCATCCTCGCTCATAAGCGGATAAACTTCGATTTTGACTTCATGATGGGCCGACTGAGCGCAGAACTTACAGTTTTCCGAGCAATTGCCCGACCGGGCGTTGACGATCTGACAAGTGTCAACCGCATTGCCGGTGAAGGTTTCCCGCACCTTGTTGGCCACTCCCAGCAGAATCGGAATGTCGGATTCTTCGATTTCAGTAAGGGCAAGGGCCTCGTCAAAAGAAATCTGCCCGCCGTTCAATACTTTTTTACCTACATTAAAAATCAAATCATAGCTCAATTTTACATCCTCCCGGTTGATAAAAATATAGGATCAGTACTTTATATTGCAGTCATTCCGGCATCCTGCACCATTGTAAAATCATGGGCCGCCTGACGGCCGGAAAAAGTCAGGTAATTGCCGATGATCAGTCCGTTGGCGCCGGACAGCATTAAGGTTCCCTGCAGGTCCCGCAGGTTGATCTCCCGTCCGCCGGCCGGGCGGATGATTTTGCCGGGCAGGATGAACCGGAAGATGGCAAAAGTCTGGATGATTTCCAGGGCTGGCAGCGGGATAGCCCCTTCCAGGGCGGTGCCTTTAATGGGATTGAGAATATTCAGCGGCACAGAGTCGGCATCGATTTCCCGCAGGGCAAAGGCTAGGTCGATCCGGTCCTGCCAGTTTTCGCCCAGTCCGATGATGCCGCCTGTACACAGTTCCAGACCGGCCGCTTTGGCGGCCCGGACGGTCCGGAGCCGCTCCTGGTAAGGGTGAGTGGAGCAGACGTCAGGGTAATAGCGTTCGCTGGTCTCTAAATTATGAGCATAGCGTTTGATGCCGGCGTTAACCAGGTCCTGAACCTGACCGGCAGTGAGAGTGCCCAGATTGGCGCATACCCGCAGGCCGGTCCGGCGGATGACCGCGCGGATTCCGGACAGGATGCGCGGAAAATCGGGATCGTGTTCCATTCCTTTGCCGCTGGTTACCAGGCTGATGCGGTTGGCTCCGTCCCGCTGGGCCGCCCGGGCCCGCTCCAGAATATCTTCTTCTGAGAGCAGGTCATAGACCGGAGACTGGGTGGTGTGAAACGCGGACTGGGCACAGTAGCTGCAGTCTTCCGAACACCGGCCGGAACGGACATTGATCACGCCGCACATCTCCACCTTGTCGCCGCTGAACTGGTGCCTGATTTTGTTGGCATAGGCGGCCAGCAGAGGAATATCCGGTTTCTCTGTCTCTGTTAACTGCAGCGCTTCCGGATATGTAATGCTGCCGCCTTCCAGGATGTGTTCGCCTAGGGCGATGATGTCTTTCGCCTTCATAGCTTCGCCTCGTTCGTTAACTTATTTAATAATAATGGTTAACCAAATAGTAGGAAAAATAGTTAACCTGAAACCTAGTTTTGGTTAACTATTGGTATTGTACTATGAACCGGGCAATCTGTAAATGCTTTGGTTCAAAAAAAAGAGGGGAGTGCTTCAAGCATCTCCCCGCAAAACGTTTTGGCAAGACGTGTACTCAGGAATTCTATTTACTGAGGCACTTTATTCAAGAAAAGCTTCTTTGAGGTAGACATTGCCGTCCACATTGCGGACAATACCTTTGACATTGGGCTTTTCCAGATTGAGCAGCGTGTAGAAATAGATCGGGATAATGGGCATTTCATCCATCAAAATCTTTTCCGCATCGTGCATTGCTTTCATCCGGCTGGTTGGATCAAGGGTTGCTTTTGCCTGATTGACCAGGTCATCATATTGCTTGCTGCTCCATTTGGAATGGTTGTTGCCGGCATCGGTCATCAGCAGATCGGCAAAGTTCATCGGATCGGTGTAATCGCCGATCCAGCCGGCGCGGCCGATTAGATAATCACCCTGACGCAGGCTGGCCAGGTATACTTTCCATTCCTGATTTACTAAATTGACCTCAATGCCGAGATTCTTTTTCCACATTTCCTGAATTGCTTCGGCAATTGCTTTATGTTGGTCAAGGGTATTATAGAGGATGGTAAGCGCAGGCAGTCCCTTGCCGTCAGGGTAGCCCGCTTCGGCTAGCAGTTTTTTCGCCGTTGCGAAATCTTTGTCTTTAAAGTAATCGCCGCCAACCTTGCGGAAGTCCTCGCCGGCTTTGGCGTCCGACAGGCCAAAGGGAACCAAGGCCATAGCCGGTATCTGGCCGCTGCGGGTAATGTTGTCGACGATAGCCTGACGGTCAATGGCCAATGCCAGGGCCTGGCGCAGCTTGACGTTGTCCAGCGGCGGCTTGGTTACGTTAATGGCATAGTAGTATATGCCAAGATAAGGGTATATTTTCAGTTTGTTTTCTTTGAGCAACCGGGGAACTTCGGCCACGGGAGGTTCGGGTCTGATAGCCAGGTCAAGCTGATTGTTTTCAAACATTGCCAGTACGGTAGTGGCGTTGTCCGACAGGGTTACGTCCAGCTTATCCAGCTTTAGTTTGCCTGCATCCCAGTAATGCTCATTTTTCACCAGCTCAATTTTGCTGTTATGCACCCAGGCCGCCATTTTGAACGGCCCGTTGCTGATGATGGTGGCCGGCTCCTTGATCCAGTCCGGATTCGCCTCCACTGTTTTTTTGTGTACCGGGAAATAGGTGTGATGGCCTAATAAGGCGAGGAAAAAAGCCGTGGGCTTTTCCAGGGTGACTTCCAGAGTCCGGTCATTTAGGGCTTTTACGCCGACTTGATCGGCGGTAATGCCGTTTTGTTGTTTATTGTAGGCCGCCCCGTTCTTTAAGTAGTACAACTGGTCGGCATAGCGGCTGGCCATTTCCGGGCTGAGCAGGGTTTTCCAGGCATATTCAAAATCCTGAGCGGTCACAGGGTCGCCATTGGACCACTTGGCATTGGCTCTTAAATGGAACACGTACTTGAGACCGTCGTCCGAGATATCCCATTTCTCGGCAACGCCCGGAACCGGATTGCTGTTCTTGTCTCTGCTGCAAAGGCCTTCGAAGATCTGGTTTTGGATGAGGGCTTCCGGGATACCTGTTGATTTCCGGGGATCGAGGGTTTCCGGCTCGGCGCCGGTAGCGATCCGCATCATTTTGCCGGAAGTGTCTTTGGCGCCGCCGCAGCCGGCCGTGAGCGATAATAGCAGGACGGCGGCAAGAAACAGCGAACAACCCTTTTTCCAGGACATAGTTTTTCACCCTCCTTTAAAGTATTGAAACTATATATTCTGCTATTTCCTGTAATACCCTTCACGATTTGGAATTTTCTATATACTTAGAGTAAACGACGCCGGTTAGTCCGCTTCTGTCGCCTTACATTGCTTTACGGGAGCCGTGACATTTAAAAAAATAAGCTGCTCCGGGAATGTGTAAGCACCTCCTGAGCAGCCGGCTGTAACATTTTTTCTCTTGAGATTATCCTGGGGACCGCCGCAGTTTATATTTCAAAAACAGATCCAATCCCAGGTTTGTGATGATACGCAAGAAAAAAGACAGGACGTACAAAAACACAAACCCCGAGGTCAGTGGTTTGAAAGAAGGGAACAGGTAGGTGGTGGAACCGAGGAACAGCCAAAAGGACCAGTGGCTGGCCAATTCCCGGATGAGATTGCAGGCCTGGGTCAAAGCCGTATAGAACCTCATGCGGTTTTTCATCATGGTCAGATAATTCGTTAGAAGCCCCCTGTTTTTTGGGTTCAGGCGGATTTCATTTTTGAGGGCTTGAATTTCATTCATATCAGTGTCCGTTTTGGCCTTAAAGCCGGTGAAGGTTAGATTCCAGCCATATACTTGCACATAGGCCGCCATTTTTACCGCTTGTCTGATTAAAAAAATGAGCGAAAAAAGGAAAACTCCTATTACCAGGAAAATCGCAAAAACAAATCGCAGACCTAAAGCGGCTGCGACAAATAAGAACACAACATGCTTCAGCTGAATTCTGTCTGATTCACCGATAGGCAGCAGGAGACGATAGATCCAATATTTTTTTCGCAGGATTTCCAGGTATTCTTCCCGGATCTGGGTATTCTCCGGAGCCAGCCGGACGGCTTGGGTTAAAAAGTCGATGGCTGCCTGATAGTCTTTCCTGCCATCCGCCGCCCAGGCCAAAATCAAAAAAACGTTGGCGTCGCCAGGCTCTAATTGCAAAGCCTGTTCCTGGGCCTTGCGGGATGCAGCGTTTTCTTTCAGGTTGGCCAGGACATAACTATAGTTGGCTAAGTAGTCGGCATCGTCCGGATCGAGGTTCAGACAGGTTTCAAGATATTGGCGGGCCTGTTGATAGTCTCCGCGCCGCGCCAAGGCGGCATTGGCCATCAAATAGGGGAAATACGCTTCCCAGGGAAAAATGCGCCTGGCGTCTGCGCTGGCAGTATCAAAAAGTTCCCATTCCTGCTTATGGTAATAGGCGCCTGCCAATGCACGCCAGGCGATGATATTTTCCGGGTCGATTTTGAACGATTCCTTCGCCCAATGCACTGCTTGATATTCAGCGCCTTTTTTCAGATAAACGGCAGCCAGCATTGCATAGGCGTCAGCAGCGGCGGGAGATTCCTGCAGCCAATCCTCGGCTTCCCGGATGGCCTCGCCGTAACGACGGCAATTGAGCAGAAAGTGAATCCGCTCATAGCGCGATGAAGAATCCATAGGACAGCCCTTCCTTTTTTCGACTACAGCCGGTTTGTTTTTAATATAGTCCAGCACATACTGAAAGTCCTTATTCACATCGCTGAACATGGCGTAGTTCTTCGCCGTGGCAAACCATTCCAGTGTGGTGGGTTTGCGATTCCCCAATGCCTGAGCCAGATCGGCATCGGTCAGAGGCTGCAGCTGCCCGGTGGTAAGGGAGCGCTGCAGGGCGAGTTCTATGGCGTCTTTGACCACCTGCTCCAAATCGGCGCCGGAAAAGTGCTTTGTTTTGGCGGCAATAGTTTTGGTGTTTAAGGCGGCTTGAGGCTTTCCCTGGAGTTTTAGCTCCAGGATGGTCTTGCGTTCGGACTCTTCGGGCGGCGGTACAAAAATCAAAGTATCGAACCGGCCGGGGCGGCGTAAGGCAGGGTCCAGATACCAGGGAGTATTGGTGGAGGCGATAATATATACACCTTGATTGAACGAGTTCATCCCATCCAGTTCTACCAGCAGTTGATTGACCAGCATTCTCTCATGATGCTGCCCCATCTTTTGGCGGTTGCCTCCCAGCGCGTCCAGTTCGTCAATAAATAAAATGCAGGGTTTTTCCCCGCGGGCTTTTTCAAACACATCATGCAGATTATGTTCGCTTTCTCCTACATACATGGACAAAATAGCCTGGAGTTCCAAATGAATAAAGCTGGCATTGATTTCCCCCGCCAGAGCTTTAGCCAGAAAAGTCTTGCCGCAGCCGGGGGGACCATATAACAGCATGCTGCCGCCGGCCTGTTTGCCGTAAGCCGCAAAAAACTCCGGATTCTTCATTGGGAGAATAAAATTCATGTTGATTTTCTGCTTTACCTCATCCAAACCACCCACTGAGGCGAAGGTTTCCTTTGGCTGGGAACTTTCCACCAGGCTTTGTTTATCCCGGTTAAAGGCTATGACCTTGAGCTTGTTTTTTGGCTGGTCTTCATTCTCATCCATGTTGATTCCTCCTTCATAGCCAGTTTTGATTAGAAAAAATACCCATAAATCTGACAATATTCTACCATCGAATGAGGTTTCACCGCAAGGCGTTATAATTGATAATGAGTATTGATTAATTTTTGTCGCCGCAGTATAATATAACCAGCACATCCCCTCCGGGGGGATGGGATTAAAGGAGACGAACTGAGCCCATGCAAAAACCAAAGCAAAATGCCAAGGAAGTACTAGACCGGCTGTCCAAAATCGAAGGTCATGTGCAAGGGATCAAGAAAATGGTGGAGGAAGGCCGGGACTGTCCGGATGTGCTGCTGCAGCTTTCAGCGGTCAAAGCCGCAGTTAAAAAGGTATCCCATATCATTCTGGGCGACCATCTGGAGCATTGCATCTGTGATGCAGTACGCAGCGGCAACGAGAAAGAGGCGCTGGAGAAATTGAGCAGCGCGGTGAAGAAACTGGATTGATAGGATACGAGTAAATAAATACTAAAGCCGGAGACTGCGGCAAAAGTTCCAGATGCTAGGCGCGACGAGGATTACGCCGCGCCGCGTACTGGTTACTGGTATACGCAATGCCGCAGAAGCAACAACGCAGATGGGGCTTCTGCCGCAGTCTCCCTAGGAGGTCGTGTGTATGAGTCAGTTTAGCATTACTGTCAAAGGCATGAGCTGCGCCGCCTGCGCCAACCGGGTGGAACGGGCCGTGAAAAAGCTGCCTGGGGTAGCCGAGGCTAACGTGAATTTTGCCATGGAAAAGCTGGCAGTGGATTATGACCCGGCCAAGTTAAGGACCCTTGATATCGTAAACAGCGTAAAGGACGCCGGGTATGAGCCGGTAGCTGATAAAGCGGAATTCAAGGTGGGCGGCATGAGCTGCGCCGCCTGCGCCAGCCGGGTGGAACGGGCTGTGAGCAAGATGCCGGGAGTTATCACGGCTAATGTGAATTTTGCCATGGAAAAACTCACGGTGGAATTGGGCGCCGGTCTGAATGAGAGTGATATCATCAAAAAAGTTCAGGATACCGGCTATGAGGCCGAAGTTGTCCGGGAAACGGGACAAAATGCCGACCGGGAGAGAGCGGCCAGGGAAGAAGAGATCAGGCGGCAAAAACGCATGTTCCTGTTTTCCGCCATTTTTTCGCTGCCATTGGTCCTGGGTATGCTTGCCGAAATGGTTTTAGGACATGGCGCTGTTCCGGCCATATTCATGAATCCTTGGTTTCAGCTGATTTTGGCCACGCCGGTGCAATTTTACGCCGGCTGGCAGTTTTACGCGGACGCTTTTAACATGCTCCGGCATGGCGGGGCCAACATGGCTGTATTGGTTGCCATGGGCACCAGTGCGGCGTATTTCTTCAGCATTTACCACACCTTTTTCGTAGCCGGTCCGGTTTATTACGAGACTTCGGCCCTGCTGATCACCCTGATCCTGTTAGGACGCCTGTTAGAGGCTGTTTCCAAAGGACGGACCTCAGAAGCCATCCGCACGCTGATGGGCTTGCAGCCGAAAACCGCCAGAGTCCTGCGGGACGGCCAGGAGACGGATATTGCCATCGAAACAGTCCGGGTCGGCGATGTGATCATCGTCAGGCCGGGCGAAAGGATTCCCGTTGACGGCATAATCGTTTTCGGCGATTCGGCGGTGGATGAGTCCATGCTCACCGGTGAGAGCATCCCGGTGGACAAAAAGCCCGGCGACAAGGTCATCGGAGCCACCATCAACAAGCATGGGTCCTTCCGGTTTGAGGCTACCAAAGTGGGCAAAGATACCGCCCTGGCCCAGATCATCAAGGTGGTGGAAGAGGCTCAGGGGTCCAAAGCCCCCATTCAGCGCCTGGCGGATGTGATTTCCGGCTGGTTCGTACCGGTGGTGGTGGCCCTGGCGGCGGTTACCTTCCTGGTCTGGTATTTCCTGCTTCAGCCCGGTCAGCTGGATACTGCCATTCTGAACGCCACAGCGGTGCTGGTCATTGCCTGCCCCTGCGCTCTGGGGCTGGCCACTCCCACGGCAATTATGGTGGGAACCGGCCGGGGAGCGGAAGGCGGAATCCTGTTTAAAGGCGGCGAACACTTGGAGAAAACCCACCAGGTGACCGCCATTATCCTGGACAAGACCGGCACTATCACCAAAGGGGAGCCGGAATTGACCGATGTTGTGGTCACTGCCCCGCAATACAGCGAAAATGAGGTCCTGGCCCTGGTCGCGGCGGCGGAAAAGACTTCCGAGCATCCTCTGGCTCAGGCCATTGTGAACGGAGCAGTTGTGAGGAACCTGGAGCTTCAGGCAGCGGAACAGTTCGGAGCCATCGTCGGCGCCGGAGTGACAGCCACGGTAGGCGGGAAAAAGCTTCTGGTGGGCACCCGCCGGCTGATGCAGGACAACAACATTCCGTTTGAAGCCGCCCTGTCCCAGGTAGAGGCGCTGGAAACCGCCGGCAAGACCGTGATGTTTGCGGCTGTGGACGGGCTCCTGGCCGCTCTGGTTGCCGTGGCGGACACAGTGAAGGAGCATGCCGCCGAAGCCATTGCCGATCTGCAGGCCATGGGCCTTGAGGTCTGGATGATCACCGGCGATAACCGGCGCACCGCCGAGGCTATTGCCGGACAGGTAGCTATTACCCATATCATGGCTGAAGTATTGCCGGAAAATAAAGCCCAGCAGGTAGAAAGGCTAAAAGCCGCCGGCAAGATCGTGGCCATGGTGGGCGATGGCATCAACGACGCGCCGGCGCTGGCCACAGCCGATGTGGGCATCGCCATGGGCACCGGCACAGACGTAGCTATCGAGGCCGGCGACGTGACCCTCATGCGGGGCGACCTGCGGGGCATTGTCAGCGCCATCCGTCTCAGCCGGGCCACCATGCGCAACATTAAACAGAACCTATTCTGGGCATTCTTCTACAATGTGATCGGCATCCCGGTGGCAGCCGCCGGCTATCTCTCGCCGATGATCGCCGGCGGGGCCATGGCCTTCAGCTCGGTGTCGGTAGTTACCAACTCGTTGCGGCTGCGGCGGGCAAAAATTTAAAGGGAGGGCGCAAGCCCTCCTCAGATTGCAGACAAAGCCCACTTTCAAGCCGCAAGGCTAGGAAGTGGGCTTTGTCTGCAATCGGGGCTGTCTTATGACAGCTCTTTTTTTATGGCAGCGTGTCGACACCGAAACGGTCCTGTTTGTGTACGGCACTTATGTGCGATTGTACACGTTGGATAAATAAAAGCGTAGCCTGGTATACATTTTTATTGTTCAAAATTCATTATAATAAGTATAACGACAACTTTGTTCTGCCATGGCTGCGGTAACCCGGGCCTGATGAGCCTGCAGGATTACAGTTTGAAATGCGCGAAAACCGCTCCACAGCCCGAGTCTCCGGCGACTATTCTACATTTGCCGCTCGCATACATGTGCTAGAATGGAATCGAAATCTGAATGCAGATGTGGCAGCATGTATCAGTCAATGTTTGATGATCAGAGGCAAACCCTTATGAGGACGTATTTCCGGAATCAATTCGATACCCCTGCTGGTCATTAACATGATCCTCATGTACACATTAGCATTCTAGGGAGGCGAACCGCGATGAAAAAGATACTGGCAACCGGATTCGAGCCGTTCGGAGGCGAATCCATCAACCCCGCGCTGGAGGCGGTTAAGCAATTGGACGGGCGCATAATCGCCGGTCATCAGATCATCACCCGGGCCCTGCCGGTAGTGCAAAAGAAGAGCATTGCCGCTGTCAGCGGCAGCATCCGGGAATTGCAGCCCGCGCTTGTGCTCGCCATCGGCCAGGCGGGAGGCCGGCCTGAGATATCGGTGGAACGCGTAGCTATCAATATCGACGATTACCGTATTCCGGACAATGAAGGAAATCAGCCGGTCGATGCGCCGATCGTATCTGCCGCTCCGGCTGCCTACTGGTCCACCCTGCCCATTAAAGCGATGGTGGAGCGGATGCGGCGCAACGGCATTCCCGCCGGGATCTCTAACTCGGCGGGCACCTTTGTTTGCAATCATCTTTTCTACGGGCTGATGCATTATTTGCATCAAGGCGGCAATCAGATTCGCGGCGGCTTTATTCACATTCCGTACCTGCCGGAGCAGGCGGCCCGCAATCCCGGTCAGCCTAGCATGGGCCTTGAGACTATCGTGCGCGGTCTGATGCTGGCCCTGGAAGCCGCGCTGGAAACCGGCGAAGATATCAAGATGGGGGCAGGCAAAATACATTAGTATAAGTGCGGCCCGGTAAGCTCATGTTTTTGCCGAAAGTAGCAAAGTGGGGGATAGTTTCCCGGAACCCAACCTAAAACCAACGGCAGGCCAGATTGCCTTGTACCTCTTGAATGATCTGACGCAGGGAACGAAGGCCATAAAACGCTTGGATCGGTCGACAGTCTGGGGAGGGCGCAAGCCCTCCTGTTTTTTTGCAGCGGATCGCTTTAACAAGATTTTATTTATTTTTATAAAACTTTTAAAAATGCTTTAAAGCCGGTTTAACCTTTATTTTTATAATAACCTCATCAAATACAAGGGGGTTAATGTTTTTATGAACAGGATTAAAGTTTTGTATGATGCGGTTATGGCGATGCGAAAAAAGGAGACTTTCAATGGGACGCTGACGGTGCAAGTGAACAAAGACGACGTCCGGCTATTTTCCCTGCGGAACGAATTTGTCAAAAATCTACTGACCGGACAGACCAAGGCCAAGATCACCACCGATCTGAATTATGACGGCACTACATTCAATCACGAAAGCAATACCGAATTCACCCGGCAGCCTTCCGGTGAATGCAGGCAGCATCATTTCCACAACCTCCATCCGCACTTTCAGCACTTCCATGAGGCCGGCAGACATGGAGGCTGGCAAGGCAGGCTGGCCAGACTGGCTTTTGGTTTCAGCATCCTGTCAGCCCTGCAAATCGAGGAACAGGAAGGCAAGCCCGTGATCATGCTCAGCGCTGCCGATTTGTCAGAAGATGCCAGGGATTTGTTCCGTGAACATCTGATCCGGTTCGGCGCTTGCCGGCAACATCAGCGGCATGGCCTGTTCCGCGAGATATGCCAGGCGGATGAGCCCGATTTTGCAGCCAGGATCTTTCTCAATGCCAATCATGAAATTGAGAAAGCGGTTATCATTTTTGCCGGGACGCGGCAAGATGAGCAAAATACAGCCCATGACGTGACCGCCAAGGTCGAATTGTCGCTGGTTGGGTAGAGGTGGGTAAGAGCCCATGCATTTTAAAAACTATCTTATCTGTCCCGAACGGTGCCTGCGCTGCGGCCGATGCCTGACCGCCTGCCCGGCAGGGGCGATTGAGCTTGACGCAACAGGCTTGCCGCAGATTCAGACCGCAAAATGCCTGCGCTGCGGCGCCTGCAAAAGGATCTGCAAGCAAAAGGCGATCGTTTCCCGTGTGAAGTTGAACTGTTAAGCTGATAAGGGCCATGGCGATATAGGACGCAAAGAACATTTTGCGTCCTATAGTTCCAGGTACTATAATTATGAGGAAAGACTACCAAAGGATTTGGATAGGGTGGTATGATATGTTCAGACATGAACGGCGCCCCTGCAGCTATTTTGGCCACGGGAAAGAGAGCCGGCATCAGGTTCCGGAACGCTTCAGGCTGATGCATGATCATCTGCATCAGCATCACCGCAGCCAGTTCCTGCGGCACTATAGGTATTTTCGCTACTTCCGGCCCGTCGCCCTGGTATTTAACCTGCTGATCCTCTATCTGCTGTTTAGCTGGGGTGGATTTAAGGGTATCGGCATCTTTTTTGCAGCGTTAATCATTATGAAAGAGGTACTTCAATTTTTCTTTCTGGTGCGTTTGGAAAAACGAATTTTTAAACCCATGGAAAGCATCAGGCAGGGATTGGACGAAGTCGCCAGGGGGAATTATAGCGTAAAAGCAGCATATGACAAGCCCAATGATCTCTCTTTCCTCATCGCTTCTTTCAATGAAATGACCGAGAAGTTGTCTGAAAGTGAAAAGATGCAGGCTGAGTACGAAGAAAACCGCAAGGCGCTTATTGCCAATATATCCCACGATTTGAAGACCCCGTTAACGGCAATTCACGGTTATATAGAAACGTTGCTGGAGGTCCCGGCCGCTTCCGGGGAAAATCGTGATAAGTACCTGAAAATCATCTACAAAAATATCATTTACGTGAATCGGCTGATTGATGATCTCGTCTTATTTTCTAAATTAGATATGCAAAAGTTGGAATTTCACTATGAAGCAGTATCGATTCGTCCCTTTATGAACGATTTGATGGAGGAATACCGGTTCGATTGCGAGGAAAAAAATATCGGGTTTCACTATAGAGTCGAGCTGGACGAGGATGTTTGGCTGAATGTGGACGGAAAAAGAGTCCATCAGGCTTTTAGAAATATTATCAGCAACGCCGTGCAGCACGGCCCTGAAACCGGTTTGTCCATAGAAGTCAGGCTCTGCCGGCAGGGCGATTTTGTCTGTATTGATATCAAAGACAATGGCCCCGGCATTCCTGAAGATAAGCTGCCGTTTATCTTTGACCGGTTTTACCGCATTGAGACGGAACGGCCCAAAAGCTTTGCGGGCACGGGACTGGGACTGGCTATCGCCAGGGAGCTTCTGGAGTCTCAGGGAGGAAAGCTCACCGTTTCCAGCATCATAAACGAAGGCGCTTGTTTTAGTATCATGCTTCCGATTTTACGTGACAGTGGGGGTGAGGCCAGTGAAACGTATCCTGATTATTGAAGATGACCCTGATATCGCTGAACTGGAGCGGGATTATCTGGGGTTAAACGGCTACAAAGCGGAGATTGCCCTGGACGGATTGCAAGGGCTGAAAAAAGCGGTTTCCGGCATGTATGATGTGATTGTGGTCGATGTCATGCTGCCTCATAAAGACGGCTATGAAATCATTAAAGAAGTCAGAAAGACCCAGGAGATACCTATCCTTGTCGTGTCAGCCAAAAACGAAGATATTGATAAAATCAGAGGGTTGGATTTCGGAGCGGACGATTATCTCACCAAGCCTTTCAGCCCGGCTGAACTGACAGCCAGGATCAACGCTCATATTAAGAGATATGAACGGCTCAGAGGCCATGCCGCAGCTTCTGACGTGATACAGCATAAAGGACTGGAAATCAATACTGCATCCCATAAAGTCTTTGTAGACGGAAGAGAAACGCAGCTGACAGCCAAAGAATACGAGCTTTTAGTGTTTCTGGCCTCGAATCCCAACATTGTTTTCAGCAAAGAACGGATCTTTGACGCCATATGGGGCAGTGAATATTGCGGCGATACTGCCACCATCGCGGTGCACATTCAAAAAATACGCAAAAAACTCGAAAAAGATCCCGTAAACCCCGAGTATATAGAAACCATATGGGGATCAGGCTATCGGTTCAATCCGATGTAACGTTCATATTCCGCCGGCACTCCGGGCATTTTAATACTAGAAAGCAGTATTGATTGCAGGGAGGTGTACCCATGAGTCAGTCTACCCTTAAAATCTCCGGTATGAAATGTGCCCGCTGCGCTGCCCGTGTGGAAAATGCATTGCTCTCGCTGCCTGGCGTGGAGCAGGCGAAAGTGGATTTCTCCACCGCCACTGCCTCGGTAGAGGGCGATGTGAGCCAGGACCAGGTCGTTACGGTGATTGAGACATTGGGCTACGACGTCGCCGGTTCCTGACATTTCGGCGGATTTTCTGTCATGATCAGCCTGGCCTCCATCCGGCTGCCGGCCAATTCCAGCAGGATGTAGGAAAACCACCGCTCCTGCCGCTTGTTTGTCGGCGAGCCGGGGTTCAGCATCAGGACCCCTTTTTTGGTGAAAATCGCGGGCTGATGGCTGTGGCCGAACACGATCATATCCACCGCGTCTTCTTTAAACATATCATAGGCTCTTTGGGGTGTACTCCCGCTGGTGCCGTGTCCATGGAAAATTCCCATGCGATACGGTCCCAGCGGGAGTATTGTTTTTTCCGGCAGCAGGGCCCGGATGTCGTCCGGGTCTCCGTTGCCCCAGACGCCGGCGAACCTGCCCCGGTCTTGCAGCCGCTCCACCGTCTGGCAGTCAGTGTAGTCTCCGGCATAGATGATCAGGTCCATATTCTCCAGTTGCATGAGGAGCTGATCCAATTTTGCGGTGCTTCGTGTCAGATGAGTATCGGAAAGGATCGCTATTCGCATGCGGTATCGCCCTTTCTGCTTGAAATTGGTCCCGGCGGGAGTATCGTTTTTTATTGATCGAATTCACAAGTTCTTCATAATTCCTTCATGGGAAATCTATAATTGGCCGCTATACTTTTAGTATCGATGACTGATCCGTGCATCGGATATAAATTTTCCAGGGAGGTCGGAAAATGAGCGCTACGAGGTCGTTTCTTTGGCGCTGGGATCGATTGACAGCGGTGCTGTTAGCCGGAGTTTCTTTCATCGGCATTGCTGCGATTGGGCTGGCGGCTGAGCAGCCCATGACCCTTGAAGAGATTGTGAATACCGCCATTTTGAACAATCCGGCGGTGATAGAGACCCAGAAACGCTGGGAGGAGAAAAAGAGCCGGATTCGGCTGGCCACCGCTCAGCCCAATCCCAAGATCGGCATTATGAAGGACGATATTCCTAAGAATACCTTAAATATCGGCGAAGCCATGATGACCGAGATCAGCATCAGCCAGGAGCTCATGCTTCCGTCGAAGATCCGGGCCATGGGCAGGATGGCGGAAAATGAGGCCGCCATGAGCAAGGCCGAGTGGAGCGAGAAGCGGCTGGAGGTGTATGCCCAGACCAAACAGGCCTACTATGATTACCTCTATGCCCGCCAGGCCCTGGTGATCGGCCGGGAGGCCCAGGCGCTGATGGGGCAGCTGGCCAGCCTGGCCCAGGTCAACTACTCCACCGGCATGGTGCCGCTGCAGGATACTCTCAAGGCACAGACCGAGTATTCCCAAATGGCCATTGATCTTTCGAACATGGCCTCTATGGAAACTGTAGCCAGGGCTAAGCTGAATAACCTGATGGGACGGTCGGCTGCAGCCGCTTTTGAAGTAAAAGAAGAGTTTTATGCGTTGCCGCCCGAATTTGACCTGGCAGAGCTTTTAAAGACCGCCGCCAGCGAGAAGCCGGCCATCGCCGGCATGGAGTACGGCCTGGCTATGGCCGAGAACGGCCTGGATCTGGCCAAGAGGCAGCAGCTTCCCGATTTTGAGCTGAGCTATGGCTATAAAATGAACAAAGGGCAGATGATCGAGGTTATGGATGACGGCATGGGAATGCCCCAGGTGATGGCCTCCGATCAGCCCGATACCTGGCGGATCGAGCTCATGGCCATGATCCCGCTCTGGCAGGGCAAGAACAAAGCTGAAATCAAGGCGGCTGAAGCCAGCCGGGAGGCTTCCCGGGCGGCACTGCAGAGCATGAAAAACATGGCCGAGCTGGATGTGCAAATGACTCTCACCGAGGCTCAGGCCACCTGGCGGCAGATTGAACTGTACCAGCATACTATTGTTCCCCAGGCCGAGCAGACTTATCAGGCCGCTGTGGTGGGCTATACCAACGGCAAAGTGGATTTCATGACCGTGCTGGAGGGAGTCAACACCCTGCGCAATGCCCGGCTTGGGCTGTATAAAGCCAGGGTAGATTACGAGAAAGCCGTCGCCAACCTGGAGAAAGCAGTGGGCAAACCTTTGTCTATGACGGCGGACATCATGAAGGTGAAGAAATGAGACTGGGGAGGAAGCATATGGCAGACAGCACAGGCAAGAAAAAGATCATCGCCGCCGGTGTAGCAGTGGCCTTACTGGCAGGCGGAACCTACGGCTATTACGGCTACTTTCATAAGCCGCCGGCGTCCCCGGCAGCTGCCGGGCACGAAGGGCACGGTTCCGCCGGAGCTGCAGCGGCTAACGGTGAAACGGTGGTCCTGGACGCCAATGCCCGGCAGCTGGCCGGGGTGCAGACCGCCC
This sequence comes from Acetonema longum DSM 6540, assembly GCF_000219125.1. Taxonomy (NCBI): domain Bacteria; kingdom Bacillati; phylum Bacillota; class Negativicutes; family Acetonemataceae; genus Acetonema; species Acetonema longum. The sequence continues at coordinate 84,933 of NZ_AFGF01000049.1, read as the reverse complement.
AGGCGGAAACCAGGAATCTGGTCAAAGAAATCAGGACTACCGGTAAAATCACCCTCAATGAAACCGGCCGCACTTACATCACCTCCCGGGTCATGGGCCGGGTAGATGAGCTCTACATCAGCGCCGAGGGCCAGTATATCACGCCGGGCCAGGCTGTTGCCGCCATCTACAGTCCGGACTACATCGCAGCCCAGGAAGAATATATCCTGGCCATGGATACCGTCTATAAACTGCGCAACGCCAGCCCGGACCTGATTCAGGTGAATCAGCGCCTACTGGAGGCGGCCCGCCGCAAGCTGGAGCTCCTGGGCGTGTCCCCGGCTGACATCGCCCATCTGGAACATACGCGCCAGGCCGGCGCCCATATGATCCTGCGGGCCCAGTTCGGCGGCACGGTGCTGGAGAAGCAAATCCTGCCCGGCGCTTATATCATGGCCGGGGAAAAACTCTACACCCTGTCCGACCTGTCCACAGTCTGGCTTTACGCCGATCTCTACGAGAAGGACATCGCCGCGGTTCAGGTCGGCCAGGAGGCGGCTGTGACCACCACCGCCTGGCCGGGGGAGACCTTTACCGGCCAGGTCAGCTTCATCAACCCGGTGCTGGATGACGCCACCCGGACCGTGAAAGTCAGGATAGAGCTCAATAACGGCGAGGGCAAACTCAAGCCCAACATGTTCGCCAGCGCCAGCCTGCAGGCTCCTCTGGGCGACAGCCTGGTGATTCCGGTTTCCGGATTGCTGGACACCGGCCGGCGCAAAATGGTGTTTATCGCCCAGGGCGAGGACAGCTTTGTGAAGCGGGACGTGGTCACCGGACAGGAAGCGCAGGGGTTTGTCCAGATCCTGTCGGGGCTGGACCCCGGCGACACAGTGGTGACTGCCGCTGCCTTTCTTCTGGACTCCCAGACCCAATTGGGGAGCTTTAGCAGCCACGCCGGCCATGGCAGTTCAAACAAAAAACCCGCCCCCTCACCGGCCAAACAGCCCGGCGCCGCACCTTCGGCCTCCGGTCCCGCCCCGTCAGTCCCCCCGGCAAATGACCACAGCGGTCATGCCGGGCATTAAGGGGGATGGATTATGCTGAATAAAATCATTGAATTTTCCCTTCATAACCGGGCGATTATCATTGCCTGCAGCATCTTTGCCATCCTGTGGGGCGGCTTTGCCCTCAAAGACATGCCCATTGACGCTTTCCCCGACCTGAGCGAGAATCAGGTCCTGGTGGTGGCCGACTGGATGGGGCGGGGACCCCAGGAGATCCAGGACCAGGTGACCTATCCCCTGGAAACGGCTCTCAGGGGCCTGCCCAAGGTCAAGGAAGTCCGTTCCCTGTCCGCCTTTGGCATGTCGTTGCTCACTGTCATTTTTGAAGACGGCGTGGACACCTATTTTGCCCGGCAGGTGGTCAACGAAAAGATACAGCAGGCTTTGCCCGAACTGCCGGCGGGCGTGCAGCCGGCCATTGGCCCGGCTTCCACCTCCATGGGCCAGGTGTTCATGTACACCATCGAAAGCGATCAGCACAACTTAGCTGAGCTCCGGACCACCCAGGACTTTTTTATCAAGTCCCAGCTGAGCGCGGTGCCGGGGGTGGCGGAAGTCGCAAGCATCGGCGGCTATGAGCTGCAGTACCAGATCAATCTGGACCCGGATCTCCTGCGGGCTTACAACGTCAGCATCAGCCAGGTCTATGGCGCGGTCAGCGCCAACAACGCCAATGTCGGCGCCAAGGTCCTGGAACAAAACGGCCAGGAGTATGTGATCCGGGGGTTAGGTCTGGTTCAGTCCCTGGAGGATATCCAAAACATTGTAGTGACGCAGAACAGCAATATTCCCGTATATATAAAAGATGTGGCCAGGGTGGAGCTGGGGCCTGATTTCCGGCGGGGCGTACTCACCAAGTTTGGTCAGGAAGCCGCCGGCGGCATCGTAATCCAGCGCATGGGCGAAAATACCCTGGAAGTCATTGAGCGGGTCAGGGAAAAAATCGCCGAGATCCAGCCGGCCCTGCCCCAGGGCATGAAGATCGTGCCCTTTTATGATCAGACCGAGCTGGTGGAAAAATCGGTAGAGACCCTGTCCAGCGCCCTGTTCGAGCAGTTTATCCTGGTGTCTTTGACCGTGATCCTGTTTCTGGGGCACTTTCGCTCCAGCCTGATTGTGGCGGCTGTGACTCCGATCGCCATGCTGCTGGCCTTCATTCTCATGCGTCAGATTAACCTGTCGGCCAATCTGATGTCCCTGGGCGGCATTGCCATTGGCGTAGGGGAAATGGTGGACGCGGCCATCGTAGTGGTGGAGAACGTGTACAAGCGTCTGGCCGAGGCCGGTGAAAAAAGAAACATTCTGGAAATCACCCTGGAAGCGGTGAAAGAGGTAGTCGGCCCCATCTTTTTCTCGGTGGCGATTATCATTGTGACCTTCCTGCCGGTATTTACCCTGACCGGCACCGAAGGTAAAATGTACACCCCCATGGCCTGGACCAAGACCTTCGCCATGGCCGGCTCCCTGATCCTGGCCTTTACCCTGATCCCGGTGCTGTGCCTCATGCTGCTCCGGGGGAAAATCAAAGAGGAAGACACCTGGCTGGTCCGCTGGATGAACCGGCTGTATGAGCCGGTCATCAAAACGGCTATGAGATATCGCACCGGCACCATTGCCTTGGTCCTCATCGCCATGATCGCAGGCTTTGCCCTGGTTCCCTTCCTGGGTACAGAGTTCATGCCGGACCTGGATGAAGGCGCCTTCCTGGTCATGCCCACCATGCTGCCTTCGGTATCCCTCACCGAGGCGGTGGAAGCAGCCAAGAAAATGGACCGCCTGATTATGGAGATCCCCGAGGTGGACATGTCGGTGGGCAAAGTGGGCCGGGCCGAGACAGCCATTGACCCGGCCCCTATCAGCATGATCGAGACCATCGTCACCCTGAAGCCCAAGGACCAGTGGCGTCCCGGCATCACCAAGGAGGATATTGAAAATGAAATGATGGTCAAGCTGGCTGGCATACCCGGCCTGAACCTGGCCTTTACCCAGCCCATCGCCGGGCGGCTGGCCATGCTGACCACCGGCGTCCGCACTGAACTGGGCGTGAAGCTCTATGGCGACGATCTGGGCGTATTGCAGCAAAAAGCCTATGAAATCGAAAAAGCCCTGGCTGCCGTGCCGGGAGTCAGCGATCTCCTGGCCGAACGCGTCTTTGGCGCGCCCTATCTGGAGATCCAGATGGACCGGGAAAAAGTGGCACGCTACGGCCTGAATGTGGCGGAGGTGCAAAACGCCATTGAGATGGCCATTGGCGGCCAGACAGCAACCACTACCATCGAAGGCAAGAAACGCTTCGATATCCTGATCCGCTATAACCGGGACAGCCGGGAAAGCATTGAGGCCATGCAAAACATCCTCATACCGGCCCAAACCGGCGGCGGGGCTGCTGTTGGCAGCAGCGGCATGGGTTCTATGGGCGGCATGGGATCAGGTCCGGTTGCATCAGCCAATGCCGCTCCCGGAACCAGAGTTTATGTGCCTCTGGGAGAAGTGGCGCAGTTCCGGGTAGTCGACGGCCCCTCCATGATCAGCAGTGAGAACGGAAGCTACCGGGTGCTGGTGCAGCTCAACACCCGGGGCCGGGATATCGTCAGTTTCGTGAATGAAGCCAACCGGGTGATCCAGGAGCAGGTCAAGCTGCCTTCCGGCTACTATTATAAATGGGCCGGCCAGTACGAGAATCAGCAGCGGGCTAAAGACCGCCTGACCCTGGTGATTCCGGCCGTCATTGCCCTGACCTTTTTCCTCCTGTATATGACCTTTCACTCCATGGGGGATGCCCTCCTGATCCTCTTAAATGTGCCATTTTCCCTGGTAGGCGGCATCGTATCCATCTTTCTGACCGGCACCTACGTCACTGTGGCTGTGGCCGTTGGTTTCATCGCCCTGTTTGGCATTGCCGTGCAGAACGGCATTATCATGGTGGACCATATCAACACTCTGGCCAAAGAAAAGCCCCTGGAGGAGGCTGTGCTGCAGGGAGCTATGGACCGCTTGCGCCCGGTGATGATGACCGCCTTTACCACCGGCTTAGGGCTGCTGCCTCTGCTGTTCGCCACCGGCGCCGGCGCGGAAATCCAGCGCCCCATGGCCATTGTGGTGGTGGGCGGCATGGTGACATCCACCCTGCTGACCCTGGTGGTGCTCCCGAGCATCTGCTACCTGTGGAAAGATTATCTTCAGTCCCGGCAGGAGGCATCCCATTTTCATTAATATAGATCAAACAAATATGAAGGAGAGATTGACCATGAACCTGAACCTAAAGAAAGCAGTATTCTCCCTGGCCGCTATTTTCGCCCTGACAGCGGTTGCCGGCGGTATTTCCGCCGGCCGTCAGCCGGTCCTGCCGGCCACTTCTTCTGTGGCCCAGGCAGCCCACGGCCACGGTCACAGCATGCCCAACGAAGATCCCCTGCCCATCGCTCAGGACTTAGAGCGCAAACTCAAAGACACCGGCGCTATCGCCAGAGCGGGCCAGTGGGCCAATGCCAAACTGGTGGCGGCAGCCGCGCTCAAAACCAGGGACCGTCTGCTGGTCCATATTACCGACACCCGCCTGAACCAGGAACTGCAGCAAAGCGTCCAGGAAGCCCATGACGCTGTCCTTGCGTCCGACAAAACTGCCGTGGAAGCTAAAGTCGCCGCTGCTCTCCAGGTCCTGGCGGAGGCCAAGGCCCAGCTGCAAAACCATACCCATAGTTAGAATAAAATATTTCCCCAGAAAGACGCGCTAAATAGTGATATTTCCGGTTACGGCCGGTAATATCACTATTTTCTTTTTCATCAAAGCAGGGAAAGTACATATGCAATAATGAATACATATATTGAATATTCTGCCGAAATTCGCGGATTACCCAGTTATGCCGGACGGAAATTCTGTTGTTGTTATGCATAACTGCGCATATATATTAATTGAAGAAGGGTGATTTTATGGAAAGTCCTGTTGACATTGACCCCAGTTTACTATTAAAGATCATTGATTCTTCCTATGACGGTATTTTTATTACCAGCCATGAGGGCGTTATCCTCTATTGTAACGAGGCCTACAGCCGGATCTCCGGCCTGAACGCGGCATCCATCCGGGGCCAAAAAATAGAAGACCTGGTAGCGGGGACGGAAATACCGGATGCTTGCTCGCCTGACGTGATACGGACCCAGCGGCCGATTACCAAGATGATCGACTACTATCAGGGAGTATCGGCTCTGGTTACCAGCGTGCCGGTTTTTGACAGCGCCGGTTCCCTGGTCTGGGTCTTTTCCAATGTCCGGGACATTACCGAACTGGTTACACTCCAGGAGCAGCTCAAAAGCACCAGTGATTTAAATGCGGAATACCAACGGCAGCTGCGGCAGATCCAGGATCAGGAACAGAATATCCTCCTGGCCAACAGCCCGATGATGGTAAATATCCTGCGCCTGGCTGACCGTGTGGCCGGCGTATCTTCGCCGGTTTTAATCCAGGGTGAAGCCGGCGTGGGCAAAGACCTGCTGGCACGGTATATTCACGATCGTATCGATACGCCGGCCGCCAGGCCTTTTATTCACATTAATTGCAGCGCCATTCCGGAAGAACTGCTGGAGGCGGAATTGTTCGGCTATGAACCGGGGGCTTTTAGCGGCGCTTCCGAACAGGGCAAAGCGGGACTGTTTGAGCTGGCCGGCAACGGCACTCTGTTTCTGGATGAAATCGGTGAAATGCCCTTATCCCTGCAGGTAAAGCTTCTGGACGTTCTCCAGACCAATCAGGTGCACCGGGTAGGCGGCACCAAAAGCATTCGCGTCAACCCCCGGATCATTGCGGCTACCAACAAGCAGCTGGAAACCCTGATCCGGGAAAATCGCTTCCGCCAGGACCTCTATTACCGGCTCAGCGTCATTCCCATCTACATTCCGCCCTTGCGGGAAAGAAAAGAGGACCTGGTATCTCTGATCTCTTATTTTTTGAACCGGAAAAACCGCAAATTCGGCATGAAACGACGCATTGACTCGCAGGTCATTGAAATTCTGAGCGAGTATCCCTGGCCGGGCAATGTCCGTGAATTGAAGAATGTCATTGAACGAATGGTAGTCACCGCTGACGGCAATACCATTGATGAATCCTGTATTCCCGTTCAAATCCTGCAGATGGCCGGCAAAACCCACTTTATCGCCACGCCTGACTATTTCTCCACCTATGACCTGAAAACAATCCTGGCGGAAGTAGAAAGGGAGGTCATAAAAAAATCCCTGGCCGTATTCGGCTCCCTGCGCAAAGCCGCTTTTCACCTGGGCGTCGACTTATCCACCCTGGTGAGAAAGAAGAAGAAGTACAATTTGTGAGATGGCGGTAACCGCTGGACGCCCCCAAAAACCGTATTCTGGTTTGGGGGCGTCTGTCTTCATCAATAATTCACAATTCATTCATAAGAAACCTATAGTTTTATCGTATAGTTATATACAAGAGGTCATCCTCCTTAGGTTATGCGGCTGGGCTGAACTTCTTCACTCAGTCTGGCCGCAGCTTTTTATATGAACCATGAGGAGAAGCCTGGCTTTAATAAATAGCGGGAGGAATAGTATGTCTGCCTATGGATTATGGCCAATTGTGGCAGTAAACTCTATCATTTTTATAATCTTTGCCTTCAGTTTCACCAGGCCCGGGTCAATGCGGGACTGGCGGTCTTTCGGAGCCTTTTCGGCGTTTATTGTGGCACTTTTTACCGAAATGTACGGCTTTCCCCTTACGGTCTATCTGCTGTCCGGCTGGTTAGGCTCCCAATTTCCCCAGTTGACTCTGTTGACGCATGATGCCGGGCATCTTTGGTATAGCTTGCTGGGGTTGAGCGGTGACCCGCATTCGTCGCCCATCCATATGGCGAGCGAGGTGTTAATTACCGGCGGCCTGGTATTTCTGGCGATTACCTGGCGATATTTGTATCAGGCGCAGAGAAGCGGTCAACTGGCTAAAAGCGGACCATATGCTTATGTGCGGCATCCGCAGTACGTTGCCTTTATCGGTATCCTGCTGGGATTTTTGCTTCAGTGGCCAACGATTCTTACCATCCTGATGTTCCCGGTACTTGTGCTGATGTATATAAAATTGGCGCGCATCGAAGAAGGTGAAGCCAGACAGCAGTTCGGCGCAGAATACGACGAATATATGAACGCAATCCCGGCGTTTATCCCGCGGGTTGGCCGCAAGGACCAAAGTCCGCGCGATATGGGAGGGGGAATGGACAATGCCATTTGATCAACAGTCAGTATTCAACTGGTTGCCTTATCTGATGCTCTTGCTTTGCCCGTTGCTGCATTTCTTCATGATGCGCAGCCATAACGGCGGCTGTCACCGGCAGCCTGATGAAGTATCAAAGAAGACTGGGGAGTGAACCGGTCCGGATAGCAGAACTGTCTGTTATAGTGTAACTGTTCCCTTGTTTTAAGATATAATTTCTTTCGGCAGCATAGCAACATAGTATCGAAAGTCGGATAACTGGTTTGCAGCTCGTAGACCCCTTTTTTCACGACTAATTGGTCTAAAATGAGATAAACTAATGGAAAAGCAAGGGCAGAGTGTACAGGCTGAATACTGTTTTTACTTTGCAGAACTAAAACGATACAAGTCAATGGAAGGACGGTTGTTTTTATGCTGGTAACAAGAGCGAAAGAAATTCTTCAGTCAGTGGATATGATTTGGGTCGTGTATCAGGATGCGCCGATCTGGATCGAGAGTATCGACCCAGACGCAGCGACAGCGCAGGTTACGATTCTCGGTGAAGGCAACCGGGTCGACGTGCCGGTGGCGGAGCTTCATGAGGTGGGAAAAGTAAATTGATTACTTGGATGTGATGGCCTTCATAAACTCATCCCAGTGAAAATGCTTCCCGGGACAGTCTGTGGCTGAGACTTTCCTATGGGGGACTACGTTCGCCGGACGGACCCGGTATCGTTTCATCAGCTTTTTGGTCAGCGCAATCAAAGCCTTTTCCTGTTCCGGCGTGGGATCGTGCTGATTGAAGTCGCCTACCAGAACGATGCCGATGCTGCGGGGATTGACGCCGTAGGCATGGGCGCCTACCATTTTTTCCGGGCGGGCGGTTTGCATCGTGCCGTCCGGCAGGATGACATGGTGGTAGGCGATGCCGGCCCAGCCTTTGCTCAGGTGCAGTTCGTGGATGCCCATGGGGGAGATGTTTTCGATGGCCGTGTGGTGGATGACGATCATATCGGTTCTTTTGCGCGGGACCAAACGCTCGGCAAAGAACAGCTCCGGCCGGAACAGGTTGTCAGTCCGGGCCCACTTGGCGCCGGCCAGGGCCACGGGCTGTTTGCCGGACAGTTTATGAGCCCCTATGTATTCCTGGGGCGAGATCCCGGTGACCTGGAAGGAACGGATTTTGGTATTGATGCTGAAGACGGTGGGTTGTCCTTTGGAGACCGGTTCCTTTAGCCGCTGAAACCGTATCATGATATAGCGGTGGGTATCCTGGTCCTGATAAATAATGCCCAATTCATCGTCGGGGGCATGCCGGTTGACCAGGGCCAGACTTTCGGCCTCGGCCAGCTGCCGATATTGTTCGCTGATTGAATTTCTCAGTTTCCACAGGGGGATGGGGTTATCCAGGACATACATCTCGGTTTTGACCATATTCTGGTCATATTCAATCCAAAGGGAGCCTTTCAGCTTGCCCAAGGAGGCTGTATAGCCAAACTGCCTGGCCGGCAGCCCGGCAGATCGCTGGTGCCACTGGGTCTTATTCCAGTATTGCCCGCCGGTGTCCTGGACGGTATTGTAAAGGCCTAATTTGTCTTCGATTTGCTGCTGGGTATCGCCCGGGTTGGCATGGCCGACGTTGACTGTATACAGCAGGCACAGGCCGCTGATTATCAAAGCGGCTATAGTATGCCGCGCTGTCGTTTTTTTCGCTTTCCGGTTGGTTTCTGTGATTGTCATAATATAGGAATTTTTCCTCCTCATGCTGTGCTCAGTGGACTGGAAAACTATTTAAACCGTATAATAAGATTATAGTACGGCAGGCCCCTGGTGTTCAATAAAAAGTAACCGGCAATATTGTACACCCCGGGGCAGTATGCTATAATAACTCCATTGCTATACGACATTTGTGTTTAATGGAGAAACTGCTTATGATGGAACGTGTCAGCGATGGATAGGTTCAACAGCATCACCTGCCGAATTACCGGCTTGATGTTTCTGGCGGTGGCTCTGACGGTGTTCTTGCTCATTTACCTGGCCAATGAACAGATGATCGAACTGTTTCAGGAGTACCTGGTGGTGCAGCAGATGGAAACCCACATGGGAGACGCCTCGGGGCATCTTTCAGGGGGTGGGCACAGTATGACCGGAATGGGGCCGCTGGAAGAAAGTTTTTTAGCCTCGGTGCATCAGTCTTTGATCTGGGTGGGACTGGCCATTTTAGCAACCGGCCTGGCAGCAAGCTATACCCTGGCCCGCAGCATCACAGTGCCCCTTAGAAACTTGAGCCGGGCAGCCCGAAAGCTTGAGCAGGGGGATTATGACCAGAAAGTAGTCGTAGAAACCAAGGATGAAATTGGAGAACTGGCGGATATTTTCAACCGGATGGCTGAAACTCTGGCCACCAACACCAATCTGCGTCGCCAGTTATTGGCCAATATCGCCCATGAGCTGAAAACTCCCCTGACTGTCATCCAGGGTCATCTGGAAGGTATGGTGGACGGGGTCATTGCGGCGAACAAAGAGCAGCTTTTGTCTCTGCACGAAGAAGCCGTCCGGTTAAACCGTCTACTAAAGGACCTGCGGGATCTGTCCCTGGCGGAAGTCCGGCAACTGGCGCTGGAAAAGCGGCCCACTGATATCAATCAGCTGGTTGGCCGGGCGGTGGCTATGCTCAAGCCCCTGGCTGACGCCAAGGATATTCAGATTAGCTGCAGCCTGGCCGCGGCTTTGCCGGAGATCAGCATTGACCGGGACCGCATGAGCCAGGTGATTTATAATATTTTGGTCAACGCTGTCCGCTACTCGCCTCCGAAAGGCAGGGTAGAGGTGACTACGGTCCTGAGAGAAGAGGATCTCTGCCGGCGGCTGACCGTTTCTGTGGCTGACAATGGACCGGGGATCGAAACCGAAGATATTCCCTATATTTTTGATCATTTCTACCGCAGTGATAAATCCCGTGACCGCAAAAGCGGCGGATCGGGTTTGGGTTTGGCTATCGTAAAGCAACTGGTGGAAATCCACGGGGGCCAGGTGACAGTATCGAGTCAAAAAGAAAAAGGAACGATTTTTCGGGTGGTATTACCGGTAGAATGATAAAAATCTAAAAATTGCTATAGACAAATCGATTGAATTATGCTATTCTATATTAGTCGCTATGACCGAACCTATGATCATACAGACAATGGTCATATCGCGGGGTGGAGCAGCTGGCAGCTCGTCGGGCTCATAACCCGAAGGTCGCAGGTTCAAGTCCTGCCCCCGCAACCAAAAAAATATGCGGGTGTAGCTCAATGGTAGAGTCCTAGCCTTCCAAGCTAGTCACGTGGGTTCGATTCCCATCACCCGCTCCATTCATATTATTGTCTATGCGGCCGTGGCGGAACGGCAGACGCGCTAGCCTCAGGAGCTAGTGGGGGCAACCTCGTGGTGGTTCAAATCCACTCGGCCGCACCAAAATCGTTTACAAGTTAGTTTAGCAGCCCTCCGCTTAGGCGGAGGGCTGCTTTTTTTCACCCGTTCCAGAAATTTTAACGGAGCGGTCTCGAACGGCTGAAGAGGATGGTAGTTAAATCATTAGGGGCGCAAGGCCAGCCGGGATTTAAATCCCGGCCGCTCTGCCAATAAAAAACCGGTCTCGCCAAATTTTGGTGAGACCGGTTTTTTTGGATACGTCCAGCAAGGGTGTCATCTCCAGGGAGAAAGTCCCAAATCGTCAATTAAAATAAAACAAATATACAAAAATCTTGCTAATCTCGAAAAATAATGCGACAAATCCTGAAAAAAACGAAACATATAACGAAATTAGTGAAATTAAATGGCTGCGCAGTGAATCATCATAACAAAAAGAATAAATTTTATTTTCTAAATTATTAAAAAGGTTAGATAAAACAAGATGGATGGAGATAACAGGAGAATGCGAGATAAGTATTCTGTTAATTTAAAATTGGCACGAAATATGCTATATATCTAAGTTGTCGGGCTTGACGGAAAATTTCATCATTTAAAAATTTACTAGGGGGAATATATTGTATGTCCAGTTTAGCTGTTGCCGGTTTTCTTATGATTGTCATCTTCATGTTTCTGCTTATGAAAAAGAAAATATCAGCCATGGTAGGTCTTATCCTCATTCCCATTGTATTTGCCGTTATACTTGGGTTTGGGCCCCAAGTCGGTGCGATGGCTCTCGACGGTATAAAAAAGGTCGCTCCCACTGCAGTAATGATTGCGTTTGCGATGTTCTACTTTATGATTATGATTGACACCGGCTTGTTTGATCCTCTCATTAATGGTATTCTGCGTGCGGTTAAGGGTGATCCTATGAAGGTAGCCGTTGGGACTGCCTTATTAGCAGGATTCGTTTCTTTGGATGGGGATGGAGCGACAACCTATATTATTACGACTTCCGCAATGCTGGCGGTTCATAGACATTTAAAAATGGATCCTGTGATATTGCCGGCGCTTGCAATAATGCAAAATGGTGTAATGAATATAACTCCATGGGGAGGGCCGACGGCTCGCGTTATGGCTTCGCTGCATCTGGAAGCTTCCGAACTGTTTATACCGCTTATTCCCGGAATGATTGCCGGTACACTTTGGATCCTCTTTGTCGCATACCGATGGGGTATTGCTGAACGTAAAAGGCTGGGAATCGTGCATCATTTAGAGAATGCGCAGACTGCGGCGACTGCGGCGCCAGGTGACTTTAGTGCCGCTTCACTGGAGGAAATGGGGTCGGATGCTTCGCTAAAACGTCCGAAATTATTTGGGGTAAATCTGGCGCTTACCATTGTTTTGATGGCCTGCTTAGTCACAGAAGCGCTTCCCCTGAATGTATTGTTCATGGTGGGATCGGCGATTGCCTTGCTAATCAACTATCCTAATCTTAAAATTCAGTCAGAGAGAATCTCTCATTACGGAACGAATGTTTTGCCCAATATCTCTATGGTGCTTGGCGCCGGTATATTTACGGGTATATTGAGCGGCACTAAAATGATTGACGCTATGGCCAAGACATTAACCAATAATATCCCCGAATCTATGGGGACGCATTTAGCGTTAATTACCGGTTTGACTAGTTTGCCTTTTGACTACTTTTTGACCAATGATGCGTTTTATTTTGGTATTGTGCCTCTTCTGGCCAAGACAGCGGCAACTTATGGGATTAGTACAGCCGAAATAGGGCGCGCTTCACTGGTTGCTCAGGGCTGTCATTTATTAAGCCCGCTTGTAGCATCCACCTACATTTTGATTGGTTTAAATAATATTACGCTTGAGGATCTTACTAAAAAAGCGTTGCTGCCGTCTATTATGACTTCGGTTATAATGTTGGCAACGGCAATTGTATTGGGGGTTATTCCTCTTTAGAAGGATTGCTCCCGTTAAGCCTGTACTGCAGATAAGAACTAACAAACTAAGTCAGCATGAATGCATGCTGGCTTAGTTTGTTATCCGGGTCATGCTGCCATCCGGACGAAGAAGAGGCGGCAGTGAAATAGTCAGTGGAATTGTGCAACAAAAGGTTGAGAAAGTGAAACAAAAACGCGGAAACTATAATAAAAGTTGCAAAATCAATTCGATTCTTCATTGTGTTTCGCCGCTATAGGGTTGATTCAACTGAAACTATGCAGCCAGCTTGAATTTATAAATTTGGCATGCTAATTGCATTACTTACGTAGCAGCAAAACAATAGTGAGCTGGCGGACGGGGTGATGATCATAATATCGTGATTATTAAGAGGTCATATGTGCTTAGAAGTTTCAATTGCGGAGGTAGATGATGGGACTTACTGTTGCGGAAAAGCTGATAACTGCTTCATTAGTTGACGGCGAAATGAAAAAAGGAAATCGGATTGGAATTCATATTACACAGACGTTAACGCATGATGTAACCGGTGTTATGACCTATTTGGAATTTGAAGCGATTGGTTTAAAACGGATAAAAACGGATTTGTCTGTAAGTTATATTGACCATAATATTTTGCAGGCTGATTACAAAAATCCGGATGATCACAGGTTTTTGATGGACATTACCAGTAAATTCGGTATCCTGTGTACTAAGCCTGCCAGCGGAATTTGTCATCAGCTGCACTTGGAACGCTTTGCACAGCCCGGGAAGAGCCTGCTTGGCAGTGATTCACATACCGTTAATGCTGGCGGAGTCGGTATGCTCGCCATAGGTGCAGGCGGTCTGGATATTGCAATGGCAATGGCTGGTGAACCGTTTTACTTTAAAATGCCGCAAATTATAAAAGTAATGCTTACCGGAAGATTATCACCGTTTGTATCAGCTAAAAATGTCATTTTGGAAGTTTTAAGACGCCTTACGGTTAAAGGCGGGCTGAACACAATACTCGAATATGCGGGTCCGGGAATAAAAACCCTAAACGTAACGGAACGGGCGACTATTTGCAATATGGGCGCGGAAGCCGGCGCTACAACTTCGGTATTTCCATGTGACGAAGTTGCCCGATATTGGTTTAAAGCCCAAGACCGGGAGCAGCACTGGCAGCCAATTGTTGCTGATGATGACGCGGTATATGACCAAATGATAGAAATTAACCTCTCTGAATTGGAACCGTTAATCGCATTGCCCCATCAACCGGATAATGTGGTGCCTGTGCGCGAAGTGGCCGGGGTTGAGATCGATCAGGTGATGTTCGGCGGCTGTACCAACTCTTCCCTGCAGGATGTACTCTCAATTGCCCACGTTTTAAATGGAAAACATGTACATGGGAACGTAGACACAGGATTGTATTGCGGCAGCAGGCAGGTCATGCTGGAAGCTATCCGGCGCGGTGCTATCGATAAACTGATCTGTTCCGGGGTGCGCATTATGGAAATGTTTTGCGGCGCGTGCAATGGCATGGGCTTTGCGCCCCCCAGCAAGGGGAAATCCCTTAGAACGGGACCCAGAAACTTTTACGGACGCTGTGGTACGGAAAGCGCGGACGTATATTTAGCAAGTCCGGAGGTTGCCGCAGCTTCCGCGATAACCGGAAAAATAACGGATCCGCGTGGCTTGGGGCTGTCGGGCTGGGAATATAGCATGCCGGCAAAGTTTGTTATAGATGAAAGCATGTTTTTGCAGCCTCAGGGTTTTTTAGATCATTCACCGGTTCGCCGGGGGCCGAATATTAAACCGCTGCCTGATCTCGAAGCGGTACCCGGGCAACTTTCCGGTGAAACACTGATTAAGGTTGGCGATGATATCACTACGGATCATATCGTTCCGGCCGGGGCGCACTTTCTGCCTATTCGCTGCAATATACCGGAGGTGTCCAAGTATGTGTTTAAAGTCGTTGATGAATCGTTTCCGGAAAGGGCGAGAAAGGCCGGAAGCGGATTTATTGTAGCCGGTCATAATTACGGGCAGGGTTCAAGCCGGGAACAGGCGGCGCTAGCACCAAGATACCTGGGAATCCGGGCTGTGATCGCCAAAAGCTTTGCACGCATTCATCTGGCCAATTTAGTGAACTTTGGTCTCATTCCGTTTATTTTGGTCAATGAAGACGAGTTTGAACTGATTGATCAGGGCGATACCCTGTCCATTGATACAGCAATCTTAAAACAAGGAATGAAGTACCTCGTTCACAATATTACCAAAAACCAAAAAATAGCGGTTGAAACTCCGTTGTCCCAGGCCGAGTTAGATATCATCCGTGCGGGCGGACGTCTTAACTGGATCAGACTAAACCAGCGCTAGTCTGGGGACAGGGCAGTACAAACGTTTTGTAATAAAAAATCACTGATAATTAATAAAGCGGAGGGAATATGAGATGAGCAAAAGTAAAGTGGTTTTTTTTAATGGAAACGCGCAGCGGGTTGCGGATATATTCTGCGCAATGGCTCCGGAAGGGTTTGAAATAGCCTATGCATCAAGTAAGCTTAGCGAAGAGGAGAAGATTAAGCTTTTACAGGGTGTGGAATATGTCATGCTGCATCCGGGCGTTATTTCCGGGCAAATTCTGCGAGAAGCCAAATCGCTTAAATTAATTCAATCTCTGACCGCCGGATACGACAAAATTGATTTAAAGGCAGCCAAAGAGCTGAATATTCCGGTAGCAACTAACGGCGGCGCAAACTCTTGGGCTGTGGCCGAACAAAGTATTGCGCTGCTGTTGGCTCTATATAGAAGACTTATTCAATGCGATAAGTCTGTGCGTGAGGGAAAATGGCGCGAGGCAATCAGTGGGTTTAACACATTTGAGATTGCCGGCAAAACCGTGGGCATTATCGGGGCAGGAAATATTGGCCGCAAAGTGGCCCGGAGGCTTAAGGCATTTGAAGCGGATATCATATACTATGATCCTTCTGTTGCGACCGATATTGAAACAGAGTTGGGCGCTCGCAAAGTTTCTATAGAAGAATTGGCAAGCGCGGCGGATATTATTTCGCTGCATGCGCCGTTGCTTAAAGATACTTGGGGACTTTTGGGAAAACACGAATTTTCCCTTATGAAACCATCCGCAGTGATTGTAAATACTAGCCGGGCGGAACTGATTGATCAGGAAGCCTTCCTCGGAGCATTGCAGTCCCGGCGGATTGCCGGCGCCGCTCTGGATGTTTTCTACCAGGAACCTGTATTGGCCGATGACCTGTTTTTAAAATTGGATAATGTCATCGTCGCTCCACATACTGCCGGACACACCAGTGAGGGGTGGACCCGGCGGATTGATTTTGCCTGGAAGAATATTCAAAGGGTAGCTGGCGGGCAGGAGCCGTTATCGGCAGCCCGGAAAGATTAATCGCAAAATCAGACCAGCGGCACGAACAAAGCTGGCAGCCTTTCGTGTGATGTATAAGATACAAGAATGTGGGCGTATGTGCAGAGAGCAACCATATCATATGTTGAGGAGAATAGATCATGGAAAAAGCTCTTATTGATGAACTGAAGTTTATTCCGGCCACTTGTATATCGGATGCTTTACAGGGCTTCAATCACTGTGATCCGGCTATTAAACCGCTCAAGGAAGAGTATAGGATTTGCGGGCGGGCCGTTACGGTTAAAGTGCCGGCAGGCGACAATATGCTGGTAATACAAGCCATGAAGGAAGGCAACCCGGGGGATATACTGGTAGTTGATTGTGAAGGGGTTCAATATAGGTCCTTTGCCGGGGACTTTGTTATTGGTCTGGCGAAGGCTGTAGGATTTGGCGGCGTAGTTGCGAACGGAACCGTACGGGATGTTCTCAGTATAAAGGAAATGGATTTTCCCGTATTTTGTCTGGGAGCGACTCTGGCCTGCAGTAAAAAAATCGGGAGGGGAGAAATGAATATTCCCGTATCCTGCGGGGGCGTAACAATTTTCCCCGGAGATATTATTGCGGGTGACGCCAATGGTGTAGTCGTTATCCCCCAAGACAAGGCGAAGCAGGTCATGGACGCCGCTAAACAAAAAATGCAGAAAGATCAGGTGCGTGCAGAAAAAGTTTTGATGAACAGGGAAACGGCTATTCAATATATTGATACTGTTCAACCGGAAAAATAAATGTACGGAGTAGAAGCAGAGATGTCGCTGCCGGCCGGCAGGCAACAGGACAGTCCATAGACACAAATATTATCATGGAGGGCTGAGTGAAAAATGATTGAGTTACTAGGGGGAGGCATCTATCTTTTAAAAGGCCGGTTTATTCTGAAAGAAGCGGACAAAAAGGGGAAAGACGAGATCGCCAATCGTTTAAAACAGGAAGGATTAACGCCTTTGACTGGTGATATTGTTGAGGTGGAAAAAGCTAAAAAAGGCACGATTTCCTATCAGATTCTCAGTAGTCATAATCAATCCGGCGACTGGCAGAATCTAAAGCTCCGTTTTGATGCGCTTGGTTCTCATGATCTAACCTATGTTGGCATTGTTCAGACAGCCGCCCTTGGCGGTATTGGCGAATTCCCGGTGCCGTTTGTCATGACCAATTGTCATAACACTTTATGTGCAATCGGCGGCACTGTGGCAGAGGATGATCATGCCTTCGGCTTTACCGCCGCCCAAAAATATGGCGGTACCTTTATTCCGCCCAATCAGGCGGTCATTCATCAGTATATGCGGGAAATGCTGACCGGCTGTGGCAAAATGATACTTACAGTAGACAGTCATACTCGCTACGGCGCCTTAGGGACCATGGGAGTTGGCGAGGGCAGCCCGGAAATTGTTAAGCAGATGCTTAACAAGACATATGATATAGCTTATCCGGAAGTGATTGCCATCTATCTGGAAGGTGAGCCCAAACCCGGAGTTGGACCGCACGACGTGGCGCTGGCCATTATCAAAGCCGTCTATGATAATAATTTTGTTACCAACAAAATTATGGAATTTGTCGGGCCCGGCGTACATAAGCTTTCGGTTGATTTTAGAAACGGCATTGATGTCATGACTACGGAGACAACCTGTCTGTCTTCTATTTGGTGTACCGATGATACGGTGAAGGAGTACTTCGCCATTCATGGACGCCCTGATGCGTATGCCTGCCTGGAACCGGCGGAGGTAAGCTATTACGACGGTCTGGTCAAGGTTAACCTAAGCAAAATTGACCCGATGATTGCTTTGCCTTTTCATCCCAGCAATGTGTGGCCGATTGACGAACTGAACCGCAATGCTTCCGAGATACTCCGGCAAGTGGAGGTGGAAGGTCAAAAACAATTGGACAATGCGAACTTGCCCTTCCGGTTGACTGATAAACTGGCAAATGGCCGCTTAAAAGTGGAACAGGGGATTGTTGCCGGCTGCTGCGGCGGCATGTTCGAAAATATTACGGCTATGGCCGACATTCTAGCCGGCAAATCAATCGGCAGCGGTTATTTCTCGCTTAACGTTTATCCGGCAAGTCAGCCAATCTATCTTGAACTAATCAGGCACAAAGCTGTTGAACGATTAATGACAGCCGGCGCCGCATTTAAACCGGCATTCTGCGGACCTTGCTTTGGCTTTGGCGACATTCCTGCGCACGGCAGTCTGAGTATTCGCCATGTAACACGGAATTTTAAACATAGGGAAGGTTCCATTCCCACAAACGGCCAGTTGGCATCGAGCGCACTGATGGACGCAAGGTCGATTGCCGCGACGGCATTGAACGGCGGCATGCTAACGCCGGCAACCGAGTTGGAGGTGGAATATACCCGGGCTGGCTACCGGTTTGATCCGCATGTATATGATAATCGGGTATACCAGGGATTTGGCAATCCGGTGCCCGGGACAGAATTAAAAACGGGTCCGAATATTTCCAGCTGGCCGCCGATTCCGCCCCTTGCCGAGAACCTTGTGCTCAAAATAGCGGCTGTTCTGAAAGATCCGGTGACCACCACCGATGAACTGATTCCATCCGGTGAGGCGTCTACGTATCGTTCCAATCCTCAAAAATTGGCGGAATTCACGCTGGGACGTAAAGATCCCGCGTATGTGGGCCGGTCCAAAGCCGTCAAACAACTGGAGGAAAAACGCCTGGGCGGCCTGGCGAAGGCGGATGCCGGCCAGTTGTTTGAACAAATTGTTGATGCAATCGGCTTGCCGGAGCATTTTGCCGGTAACCTGCCAACCACTGCTTTGGGAAGCCTGATAGCCGCCGTTAAGCCCGGAGATGGATCAGCCAGAGAGCAGGCGGCGTCGAGTCAAAAAATGTTAGGAGGCCAGGCCAATGTTGCGCATGAATATGCTACTAAACGGTATCGCAGCAATCTGATCAACTGGGGCTTGCTTCCGTTTACTGTCGACCCGGAAACTTTCCGCCAATTGCTTGTTGATGACTTAATCCACATCCCGGGAATCAGGCAGGCTGTTGCCGAAGGGTCCGGAAAAGTCCGGGCTTTTATAATCCGGGGAAGTACTGTGTCGGCTATTGAACTCAAACTGGAGAGTTTATCCAGAGAGGAAAGAGACATCATACTCGCCGGATGTCTTATCAATTATTACAGAGGGAATTGCTGATAAGGCAAATGCTAATTTTCGCGGAGACGAATTCAATTATTAGGAGGAGATTATATATGGCGCAATTTTCAGTTCCCTGTAGCGTTTACAGAGGCGGGACCAGCCGGGGCCTGTTTTTTCACAAAAAAGATTTGCCTCAAGATGTTCCGACACGCAACAGGATTTTTCTCGAGGGAATTGACTGCTATAATGCTTCACAGGTTAACGGTTTAGGCGGGGCCACATCTTCGACAAGTAAAGTCTGTGTGGTTTCCCCGTCAACCCGGGAGGGAGCCGATGTTGACTGGACCTTCTACCAATTGGGAGTAGCCGAGGCAGTCATAGATGAAAAAGGAACTTGTGGAAATCTGATGGCAGGAGTGGGAGCTTTTACCGTAGATGAAGGCTTAGTAGAAGTCGATCCTGCCGCTGATAAGAAAGATGTTTTTGTGTATAACACAAATATCAAAAAAATCCTGCATATGGAAATCCCCGTGGTGAATGGCAGGGCAAAAGTCTCCGGGGACTATCTTATGCCGGGAGTTGTAACACCAGGAGCAATGTTCCGGGTTTCTATTGTAAATCCCGGGGGAGAAATGACCGGACAACTATTGCCCCTGGGCGAGAGATATAAAGTAACCACGGACAAAGCAACTTATGAAGTTACCTTTTCCGACTTGATCAATCCTTTCATATTTGTTGCGGCGCAGGCGGCAGGGTTAACGGGAACTGAAACGAGCGGCGCGGTTGCTGCTAATCAGGAGGTGCTTGATGAGCTTAACTTCATTCGTGATAAAATCGCGGTTATTGCAGGCATGGCAAAGGATGAGCAGGATGCCAGGCAAAACAAGCCCAATGTTCCTAAAATTGCCATGATTGCTCCCGCACAGGACTATGTAACTATCTGCGGCGAGCAAATCAAAAAAGAGGATGTGGATATTCTCATCAAAGTTATTTCTTTAGGCAAACTTCATCGCACCAGTCCTGCCAGCGGTTTATATAACTTGGCAGCCGAAACATTCATTCAGGGCACAATTCCCCATCAAATCGCCGGAATACAGCAAGGCGCCGGGGAAAGCGCAGTCCGGATCGGCCATCCCGAAGGAATTGTTGAAGTTTGTGTAACCCTTGCTGCAGACGGCAGCAGTATAAAGAAAGTAGGAATGAAAAGAACCGCCAGGAGAATTATGAAGGGTGAGTTATTCATTCCTGTTACCTAAGGAGTCTTTGCGTAAAACAAGTCTTGCAACAGGACACAAAGTACGAAGAATACAAGACCAGCGTACGAGCCTTTACCGTGACCCTGCCGGGAAGTGGATTGATGGACAATCAAAGAGAGGTGCTTTATTCATGGGATTCACCATAGCCGAAAAAATTATTTCAGCTCATTTAGCCAAAGGCAGTTTGAAGCGCGGCGAACCGATCAATGTTAAAATTGATCAGACACTTACCCACGATGTCAACGGGGTCATGGCTTATCTGGAATTTGAAGCAATGGGAATAGAACGGGTCCAGACTGAACTGTCGGTAAGTTATATTGACCATAACCTGATACAGGCGGATTTTCGCAACCCGGATGATCATCGCTACTTGCTGGATGTCGCCGCCAAGCATGGCATAGTCGTTTCCCGCCAGGGGAACGGCATATGCCACCAGGTTCATCTGGAGCGTTTCGATATTCCCGGCAAAACGCTGCTGGGAAGTGATTCGCATACACCGGCTGCCGGCGGGATTGGGATGCTGGGGCTTGGCGCCGGCGGTTTGGATGTTGCACTGGCTATGGCGGGAGAACCCTTCCCTTTGAAGATGCCGCAAATTGTTAAGGTCAATTTAACCGGACATTTACCGCCGCTTGTTTCGGCTAAAAATATCGTTTTGGAGCTGTTGAGACGCGTCAGCGTAAAGGGCGGCGTAAATAAAATTTTTGAATATGCCGGACCCGGCATCAAAACCCTGAATGTCGCAGAACGGTCTATCATCACCAATATGGGAACGGAAACCGGTGCAACGTCATCGATCTTTCCGAGTGATGAAATCACCCAACAATGGATGCGGGCGCAAGGGCGGGAAGATCAATGGATACCGTTGGAGGCAGATGCGGATGCCGTTTATGATGCGGTCATTGACATTAACTTGGCGGAAATCGAACCGCTGATTGCGCTGCCGCATCAACCGGATAAGGTAGTGCCTCTGCGTGAAGTAGAAGGGTTACCGGTTGACCAGGTAGTGATTGGAAGCTGCGCCAACTCCTCATTGCCGGACATCGCAAGGGTAGCCGATATGCTGAAAGGCAAAGCGGTGCATAAAAATGTCGATGCCGGATTATACATCGGCAGCAGGCAAGTTTATCTGGAAAGTGTGGAACGGGGCATCTTTGCTGACATTCTCAGGGCGGGGGTACGCGTTTTTGAATCGGGCTGCGGCGCCTGTAACGGCTCGGGATTTGCGCCTCCGACCAATGGCGTTTCGCTTCGGACGACCACCCGAAACTTCCTGGGACGATGCGGACACGCGACAGGCAACGTCTATTTAGTCAGCCCTGAAGTTGCCGTGGCCGCCGCCATGGCCGGAGTTATAACCGACCCGAGAGAGCTGGGCATTACCCCTGGGGAGTTTAAAATGCCTGATCAATTTCTGATCGAGGACAATATGTTTATTTACCCGCCGGCGAATGGAGCGGATATTTCGATACGACGCGGTCCCAACATCAGCGCGCTTCCGGAATTAGCCGCAGCGCCGGATATCATTTCCGGCAAAACGTTGATTAAACTGGGCGAGGATATAACGACGGACCATATCACTCCCGCCGGGGCAAATTTCCTGCCTCTTAGGAATAACACACCTGAAATCTCGAAATATACTTTCCATTTTGTTGATACTTCGTTTGCTGAAAGAGCGAAAGCCGAAGGCGGCGGAATTATTGTA
This sequence comes from Acetonema longum DSM 6540, assembly GCF_000219125.1. NCBI lineage: Bacteria > Bacillati > Bacillota > Negativicutes > Acetonemataceae > Acetonema > Acetonema longum. The sequence continues at coordinate 62,877 of NZ_AFGF01000049.1, read as the reverse complement.
GCCGGAGTCAACTACGGTCAAGGCTCCAGCCGGGAGCAGGCCGCGCTTGCCCCTCGATATTTGGGAGTAAGCGCGATAATAGCCAAAAGCTTTGCCCGGATACATCTTGCCAATCTGGTTAACTTTGGAATATTGCCTTTGGTCTTCGAAAATGAAAGTGATTATAGCAGCATTGAACAAGGGGATCAATTAAAGTTGGAATTTAAACCCCTCTTTGAGTCACAAGCTACCGCAGTTGTTAATGAAACTAAACAACTCGAGTTTGCGGTAAAAACCCCTTTAACTCATGAAGAGTTGGAAATTGTCAAGAGCGGCGGCCGTTTGAACTGGATTAAGTCTGGGGGTTAGTCTTTACAACCCCGGGGAACTCTGGTGACCCATTATGGCGGCGCGTACACTCCGGTGCTGTTAGGATATCAGGCTTATCAAACCGTATCAATAAAGTTTGACACCGCACCTCTTATTATAAAGGTGCGGTTTTAAATATAGGCATCTGTTAATTGGCTTGCTAAATTGTGTACAGCAGGCTAAAATGAAAGTGCAAAACGAAACTAGGTGAAGTAAATGAAAAAAATAGCCGTGCTTGCGCCAAATGAAACCAAGCTTATCGAGTTGAAAGCTCTATTCGCAGATTCTCAAAACGAAATTGCATTTGCCGTTGGTTCTTTGTCCGAAGGTTTATTGAAAGCTAAGCAATTGATCGAATGCGGTGTGGAGATTATTATTGCCCGCGGTGAGACTGCTTTTAATATCAGAGATGCATATCCCGGTATCGCGGTGATCGACGTTCCTATATCGGGTTTTGACTTAGCTTTGGCCTTGGAAAAAGCGCGCCAATATGGGGAGAACGTTGCCGTTGTTTCCTTTCCGTCAATGATTAAGCAGGTGGAGTGCTTAGAGACCGCCATTGGTGTTAAAATTAAGAAATATTACTTAACCTCCCGCGGACAAGTCAATGCCGAGATTGATCAAGCAGTTAAAGACGGCGCAGATGTATTGCTGGGCGGCTTTACCACAATATCGGCTGCCAGGCAACGTAATTTGCCATGCGTAGAAATTTTCACCGGGATGCAGGCTTATATGGAAGCGGTTAGCAGCGCGAAAAGTCTTCTGGTGACAATGGAACAAGAAAAAAGGAAAACCGGAATGATCAGAGCCGTACTTGATTCTTCCTATGAGGGAATCGTGTCGGTTGACGAAAAAGGCAGGATAGTGGCTGTTAATCCTGTCGCAAAGAAGATATTAAAGGCCTCTGTGGGCATTGGCGCAGATATAGATGATGTTTGGTCGGAATTAAAGCTTAAGGATATTATAAAGTCCGGAGTGGCAGAACATAATCATCTCTTTACAATAAACGGTGTACAAGTTTTGTGTAATAAAGTTCCCATAAAATACCGTTCAGGAGCGATAGGCGCTGTTGCAACTTTTCAGGATGTCACGAAAATACAAATGATGGAATCCCGTATACGCAAGGAAATATATTCGAAAGGCCATATCGCCCGATACACTTTTGACGATATTTATGGGACCGATCCGGTAATTAAGACAAGTATTGATATGGCTAAATGCTTTGCCGCATCCAATTCGAATGTGTTAATCACTGGAGAGACCGGTACAGGCAAAGAGGTATTTGCACAAAGCATTCATAACTATAGTAAACAGTCGCAGGGCCCGTTTGTTGCCGTTAATTGCGCTGCACTGCCGGCTCAACTGCTAGAAAGCGAATTGTTTGGCTATGTCCGGGGAGCTTTTACCGGCGCCAGCAAAGAGGGGAAAGCCGGCCTGTTTGAAGTAGCGCATACAGGCACGATTTTTTTGGATGAAATAGGTGAAATGGACTTTGTCAATCAAGGGCGTCTGTTAAGGGTTTTGCAGGAACGGGCCGTATTGCGTCTGGGCAGTGACAAAATTATTCCAATCTCAGTCCGGGTTATTGCTGCAACCAATAAAAATTTGAATGCTTTAGTTTCTCAGGGAAAATTTAGAGAAGATTTATTTTATCGTTTAAACGTATTGCATCTTCGCATCCCCCCGCTTAAAAAGCGGAAACGGGCTATTTCGCTTTATGCAAAAAAATTTTTGGAGGAAATGTGCCGGGATACGGGAGCGAAATTGAAATTTAGTAGTGGGGCCTTGAAATTGCTTGAAAATCAACCCTGGACCGGTAACGTAAGGCAGTTAAAAAATGTCGTGGAAAGAGTCGCCGCCGTTTCCAAGAATGAAACCGTATCTTCTGCTCTGTTAACTCAGCTTCTAATGTTTGAAAATGATATTGATGACGAAACTTTAACGAGCAGCGAAGAGGCAAAAACGATTCTGCAAGCTTTACAATCTTGTAACGGTGTTATGGCAGATGCGGCAGAGATGCTTAAAATGAACAGGACCACGCTCTGGCGCAAAATGAATAAATTGGGAATCAATAAGTATAAGTAAATCCTGTATTAGGTCGCCCTGGAAGGTTTAAACCGTTCAGGGCGACCTAATTATATATGCAAGTAAAATGATGAATGATGATGGCGTTTTCGCAAAAGCTGCAACGAATTTATACTTTGCCTCTGCAACAATGAAACCCGAGATGGTGCAACATATGATGTGAAACGGCGCAACGTTGCCGGGGAAAATTGCATCCGGAGGATTCTTATTGTTGCTGCTATTGAGGTAGGGTGAAAAAAGTCTGCGATTCTATTCATTTCCAAAAGAAAGTGTATTCGGGCGCATGTTTAAAACCGTATAATTGGTAGCTTTTCGGAGTTATCAAACAGATGGCATATTTCTTGCATTATATATTTTCAAGTTGAAAGGGAAGGTATATAATTGCGTAATTTTTAGAAGAGAAACAAACGGAAAGGACAGGTTGAGGTTATGGTTAAGTTATACGATACCGGTGTATACCTATTAAGCGGAAAAGAAATTGTATGCGATGATCCGCATGCGGCTGAACAGATCAAACATAAGACAGGCAAGCAAGCTGCAATAGAACAGGCCAAACGAGGAACCATTGCTTATTCGATATTGAAAGCTCACAATACCTCATCCGATGAGGCAAAACTGCAATTAAAATTTGATGCCTTGACTTCGCATGATATAACCTATGTAGGTATTATCCAAACCGCCCGGGCGAGCGGTATGACCGAGTTTCCCGTGCCATACGTTTTAACAAACTGTCATAACAGCCTGTGCGCGGTAGGCGGTACTATCAATGAAGACGACCACATGTTTGCCCTTTCGGCTGCCAAAAAATACGGCGGGGTTTATGTGCCGGCCAACCTCGCTGTTATTCACTCTTATAACCGGGAAATGATGAGTAAATGCGGGCGGATGATACTTGGATCGGACAGCCATACCCGCTATGGCGCGCTGGGGACTATGGCGGTAGGCGAAGGCGGCGGCGAACTGGCCAAACAGCTGCTGAGAAAGACCTATGATCTTGCCGCTCCCGCTGTTATTGGCGTTTATCTGGCTGGAAAACCTCAGCCTGGTGTAGGGCCTCAGGATGTTGCCCTGAGTATTATCGGCAAAGTTTATGACAATAGTTATGTTAAAAATAAAGTTATGGAATTCATTGGCGACGGCGTTTATAATCTGGATGTTGAATTCCGCAACAGCATTGACGTCATGACGACGGAGACTACCTGCTGGAGTTCGATCTGGTGTACGGATGAAAAAGTCCGCCACTATTATGAAGTGCATGGCAGGCCGGAAGATTATAGAGAATTGAAGCCGGCGGAAATTGCCTATTATGATGGCCTGGTTTATGTAGACCTGGCCAAAATCAAACCGACCATCGCCATGCCGTTCCATCCCAGCAACATTTATACCATCGAAGAGTTAAAAGCAAATCCATTGGATATTATGCACAAAGTCCAGACGGAAGCCCGCCAGCAAATTGACAATCCGGATATTACCCTGGATCTTGTCAGCAAAGTGAGGAACGGCGAGATTTATGTTGACCAAGGACTGGTGGCCGGATGTTCCGGCGGAACTTATGACAATATTGTGGCGGCCGCCAACATCCTCGACGGTCAAAGCACCGGCAACGGTGTGTTTACTATGAGCGTCTATCCGGGGAGTCAGCCGGCTTATATCGAACTGGTCAAAAACGGTGCCGTTGCTGCCTTGATGGATGCCGGCGTGATTGTGCGTGAAGCTTTCTGCGGACCGTGTTTTGGCGCTGGAGATACTCCGGCCAACCAGGAATTCTCGATTCGCCATACCACCCGCAACTTTCCCAATCGGGAAGGATCGAAGCCGAATGAAGGCCAAATTTCCTGCGTGGCGCTGATGGACGCCCGTTCCATCGCCGCTACTGCCAGAAACGGCGGCAAACTTACGGCTGCTACCGAACTGGATACTCACTATCATACTCCGGCTTATGCCTTTAACCGGAGTATTTATGACAAACGGGTATATAACGGCGTTGGCAAAGCCGATTTGTCCGTCGAGCTGAAGTTCGGGCCGAATATAAAAGACTGGCCGGTCATTCCCAGTCTGACCGATCATCTCTTGATCAAAGTAATCAGCTATATTACCGACCCGGTGACGACTACCGACGAACTTATCCCTTCCGGCGAGACATCTGCGTTCCGGTCCAATCCGCTGCGGCTGGCGGAGTTCACCCTGAGCCGGAAAGACCCGGCCTATGTGGGAAAGGCCAAGGCTGTGCAGCAATATGAATTAAAGCGGGAAACCGGCGAAGATCCCAGCCTGCTGTCTGAGGAACTGAAAAAAGTCTATGCTAAAATTAAAGCTATTCCGGGCTATGCCAGGCTTGATGCTAAGAAAGCCGGCATCGGCAGCACGATTTTTGCCAGCAAACCGGGCGACGGTTCGGCCAGAGAGCAGGCCGCTTCCTGCCAGCGCGTGCTTGGCGCCTGGGCCAACCTGGCCGGAGAATATGCCACTAAACGGTATCGTTCGAATCTGATCAACTGGGGTATGATTCCATTTTTGGTAAACGGTGAACCGAAATTCCGGAAAGACGAATATATCTTTATTCCTGATGTAAAAGCTGCCATTCTGGATGGAAGAAAAGAAATCAAGGCATTTATTGTCGGTGAAAACGTGCAGGAAATATCGCTTTCTGTCGGTGATCTTACTAGTGATGAGAAAGATATTATTACCGCCGGCTGTCTGATTAATTATTACCGAGAATAAAGTGATTATGTTGATTAGCTAAGAATTCTTCCTTAATATTTACGGAGGGGTATTATGGAGAATACTGTTTTCATTTCTTCGGACGAGTTAAGATGTTTTGTTACTGCTATTTACGAAAAGTTAAATGTGCCGAAAGAGGATGCCGGTCTTATTGCTGATAGTTTGGTACAGGCCGACCTGTGGGGACACCAGTCCCATGGAGTATTGCGCTTATCTTGGTATGTTGAACGCTTACGTCACGGAGTGATGCAGCCGGTTACCAGGACAAAATATATGATGGATGCAGGCGCCATTGCGGTAATAGACGGCCAGGAAGGCATAGGACAGGTCATTACGGCTGCAGCGATGCGTGATGCGGTTAAACGGGCCAAAGAACATGGTATTGCTGCAGTTGCTGTACGCAACTCGAATCATTTCGGTACTTGTATGTATTATACTTTGATGGCGGCGCGTGAAGGGTGTATAGGTTTTTTAACCACTAACGGCGGTCCGGCGATCGCTCCATGGGGTGGTATGAAGAAGACCATTGGCACAAACCCGTGGTCGATTGCCGCCCCGGCAGGAAAACATGAGCCGATGGTGCTGGATATTGCCAATACTGCCGTGGCCCGCGGGAAAATTTATCTGGCGCGTAACAGGCATCAACCCATTCCGTTAGGATGGGCTCTCAATGCGGAAGGGGAACCTACCATAGATCCGCAGGAAGCTATTAACGGCATTATTCTGCCTATGGCCGGGCATAAGGGATATGCAATCGGTGTTATGATGGATGTGCTTGCCGGTGTTATGTCGGGAAGCGCGTGGGGCCATAAGGTAAATGGACCCTACCATTATGATAAGAAAAGTGGCGCCGGGCATTTTATTATTACCATGAATATTGATGCATTCAGACCGCTGGCTGAATTTAATTCTACGATGGAGGAAATGATCCGGTCGCTAAAATCGGCGCCTCTTGCAAAAGACTGCAGCGAGGTCTTCTTTCCTGGCGAAATAGAAGCACGCAATGACGTGAAAAACCGTGAAACCGGCTTGCAGCTAGCCGCCGATACTATCACAGATTTGAAAAAGCTGGCCCGTGAATTCGAACTTCAGTCTCTATTGCCGCAGGGGGTATTGGTTTAGTTTAGAACCGTTGATTCATACTCTTCATAATTATTACCAACCTAGTGCAGAAGGAGGCAGCGGTGTGAACGAAAAGGAACAGCTGATCCGTACGGGCCGGCATTTGCTGGCTGCCCAATTGGCCTGGGGCACTTCGGGTAATATGAGTGCCCGGATTGACACGGATACCATGATTATAACCGCTTCAGGCACACAAATGGGCAATTTGAACAGCGATGACTTTGTCGAGTGTGAGATTTTTACCGGAAAAGTAACAGGGACAAAAAAAGCCTCTAAAGAAACGCCGATGCATATCGGTATTTACCGTGAACGCGAAGATATAAATGCTGTGCTGCATTCCTCCCCGTTTTATGCCACCTTGTTTTCCTGCAGCGATACGCCGATTGATTCACGGTTGTTTGTAGAAACAATGTACTATTTGGAGAACATTGCCTATGTAGACTACTTTCATCCCGGCGCGCAGGAACTGGCGGATGCGATTATGAAAAGCGCAAAGGCAGCGAATGTTATTATTATGCGCCATCATGGCGTGGTGATTTTGGATAAGAACATCTCAGAAGCCATAGTTCGCCTGGAAACATTGGAAATGGCCTGCAGAATGATTCTCCAAGCGAAAGCATCCGGGGTGCGTCTGAATAGCATTTCCGATGCAGTCGTTAAAAGTTTTCTGGAAGATTCCGGATATCGGCCGCGGCAGATACCTCCGGCGAAGCAGGTGAAAGCATGATTAAAATTGGATTGATTCATACTACGGCTAATTCCATGCAGCCGATCAATGAGGCATTTCGTGAACTGGCGCCTGAAGTTAAAGTGCTGAATTTCTTAGATGAAGGACTTATGGAGGAAATCAATCATCATACCGGCATAACTCCAACAATGGTTCGTAGATTGCTGGCGCTTTTAGATAATGCGGAAAAAGCGAAAGTTGACGGCATCTTGTTGACCTGTTCCGTCTTTTCTCCCTATGTGGAGGATATTAGGAAATTCATGGCGGCGCCGGTGTTAAGCGCTGATATGGCTATGCTGGAAAAGGCTGTGCAGATGGGGACGAAGATTGGAGTAATCGCAACCGTTGAAACCGCCGGACCCACTTCGGAAGGATTGTTAAAAGCAATTGCCAAGAGACAGCAGAAAAACATCACGGTACATACCCATGTGCTTACAGAAGCGTTTACGGCTTTGAAGAATGGCGATGCAAACCTGCATAATAAAATGATTCAGCAAAAGGCTTTGGATTTGGCGGCAGAATCGGATATTGTCCTATTGGCTCAAATGTCAATGACCAGAGCCGTCAAAGATTTTGGACCACTTCGAGTGCCGCTGTTAACAAGTCCGGAAATAAGCGTCAAGGCCATACTGGCAGAAATAAAGCAATAGATAGGCAAAGGAAGGGGATACGAATGATTGGTGTTGTTGCCGACGATACAACCGGAGCGAATGACATTGGCATCATGTTCAGCAACAATCAATATTCGGTAAAAGTTGTTACATTTCAGGAAGATATGAAACTTTCCAGCGATGTTAATGTTTTGATTATTGACACCGACAGCCGTCTGGATAAGCCGGAAGTAAGCTATGACAAAGTGTTTAGGGCAACACAGTATTTAAAAAAGCTGAGATGCTCCCTATATTATAAAAAAACCTGTTCTGTATTTCGCGGCAATATCGGCCGGGAATTTGATGCAATGATGGATGCATTAGGAGAGAATTTTGCGGTTATCAGCTTAGCTTTTCCCAAAAACGGACGGAAAACGGTAAACGGGATTCATACTGTTTATGGAAATTTATTAGAAAAGTCGGAATTCGCCAAAGACCCTGTGCATCCGACGGCAGAATCAAATTTGGAAACTATTTTACAAAGACAAACAAAGCGCAAAGTATCGTTAATTAAGCTTGATGTGGTAAGGCAAGGGACTAAAAAACTATATGAAGAAATTGAGACAGCGCGGAAAAAATCAAATTATTGTATTATAGACTCGGAAAATCAGGCTGACTTAACGGTTGTGGCTGAGGCGGCGCATAAATACCCGATGCTGTGCGGCAGTTCCGCCATTGCTGAAGAACTGCCGAAATTTCTGGATGAGAAAAAATTGCCCGGCATCTTGGAACGCGTAAGGATTACGGATGACAAAGGCGTACTTGTCATAGCCGGCAGTCTGACTCCCCAGACCAAAGCACAAACCGCATACCTGATTTCCGGCGGAATGCCTGTGGCAGTGCTGGATTCCCGCAAGGTCTTTGTGAAGGAATCTTATGTTCAGGAGATTGCGAGAATCACTAGGGAGGCCGGCGCAATCCTGGAACAGGGACAAGATGTGCTGATTATGGCAAATAATCAGGAAAAAGTTGTTGCTGAAACAAAAAAAATAGGGGAAGAATTAAAAATGGACCCCCTTAGCGTAAGTAAATTAGTTTCTGCTGCTTTGGCGGAAATCGCCGGGCAATTGGTAACTAAGACGGGACTGAAACGTTTAGTAGTGGCGGGAGGCGATACCTCAGGCACTGTTTGCCGCAGACTCGGTATAAAAGGAAATTATGTGCTGAGGGAGATTGAGACCGGGCTGCCATCCGGACTCGCAATGGGACGGGAACTGTTGATTGTCTTAAAATCCGGGAGCTTCGGCAAGGAGCATTTTTTACTCCAAGCAGTAGAGCATTTAAAAGAACTTTCCAATTTAAATAAAGGGGCGGAGTATTGACATCCCCTGATGAGTGATGTCAATAACCGCCCTCCGCAGTCGTTGCCTATACTGGTTTACTGATGCACTGCCTTAGCAATGGCTTCTGCCAGTTCCATTGTTTTGGCGGTGCCGTTCAGATCGGGGGTCAGCACCTTGCCGTCGCTCAGAACCTTTCGCGTTGCGTTTTCTACGTTGTCGGCTTCTTCGCAGCAGCCTATATGCCGCAACATGGCCGCTCCCGAGAGAATAAGCGATATCGGATTGGCAAGCCCCTTGCCGGCAATGTCTGGCGCCGCACCGTGGGTTGCTTCAAATATCGCGACATTTTCCCCGATATTGGCTCCGGGCGCCAGTCCAAGGCTGCCTGCCAAACCGCCGGCTAAATCGGACAAAATATCGCCATACTGGTTGGACGCTACCAATACATCATATTTTTTCGGGAACTTAGCCAGATTAAAGGCAACTGCATCGACAAAATAATCATCCGCTTCAATATCCAGATAATTGGCCGCGACTTCCATAAAGCATTTCAGAAAAAAGCCGTCCGAAATGCTGAGCGCGTTTGCTTTATGAACACAAGTTACTTTCTTGCGGTTATATTTGCGGGCATAGTCAAAAGAAAATTTTGTAACCCTCGTAACCGCTTCCCGGGTTGTCACCTTGATGGCCTCTGCCGCCATATCGCCAATTTGGTGTTCCCAGCCTATATATATATCTTCGGTAATTTCCCGCATGATGACTACGTCCATGTCGGCATGTTTGCCGGAAATTCCCGGGAATCCCTTAATCGGCCGGGGAGAAACAAATAAATTCAGTTCCCGCCTGATGGCGTTATTAATGGAAGGATATATCTCTGAGGAACCGTCGTCGTGTACGCAGGTGATCCTGCCAAGCATCCTGTCAACCATGAGCGGACCCTTGATATTTACCTTAAGCTCCCTGAGCTTTTTTACCGACTCCTGCGGCAGTGGATGACCATACTTTTCCATCGCACTTTGGGCGACCGGGATATCCACCCACTGGAATGGCAGCCCGGTTGCCTCCAGCACATATTTCGTGGCCTGCATTTGCTCCGGGCCAATACCGTTTCCTTCTATTACGCCGATTTTATACATCAGTTAATCCTCCTTCCGGAGTGTATTGAGATAGGCGAATGCCCCCTGCGCCGCGGTGTAACTGTCAGGCAGCTGGTCAATTTCCAGGGAGATGTACCCGTCATAATGGATTGCCCTGAGGATACGGATGAGTTCGGGGAAATTAATATGTCCGGTACCGGGAATGCCGCGGTTGTTTTCTGCAAAATGAAAGTGGATATTATGATCTTTGGCTTTCAATATGCTGGCGGCCATGGATTGATCCTCGATATTCATGTGAAAGGTATCCAGCATCAGAAAAAGATTGCTTATCTGCAACTCGTGCAGCCAATCCAGCGCTTGCTGGGTTGTGTTCAAATTATTGATCACAAAACGGTTTTGCGGCTCAATGGTAACGTTAATCTTTTTGGTTTGTGCGTAGCTGCAGACCTCCTGAAAGGCATGCTTCATCTGTTTTCTTGATTGCTCCGCGCTATCCGGACGGATGTCGCCTCTTAACTTGCCGATGTTCACTTGGGCGTTAAACAGGGAAGCGAAGTCGATCATCTCCTTGGCCCGCCGGATAGCGGCCGCTCTCATCTGTTCATCAGCCGCGGTAAAGGTCAGTTTATCCTCGGAGACTGCCGGGCCTGTACCGATTACCGGTATTTCCAGGTTATGACTTTCTATCGCTTTTACTACCGCATTTTTATCCAGCTCGCAGGGATCACGCACAAAGAGTTCCAGACCGGTATAGCCAATATCTTTTAGCTTGGCACAGATTTCACTAAAGTCACCACTGTAAGCCAGCGCTTTTTTGCGGGTATCCGGTGTGGCTACTGTATACGCTAACTTCATGTCCCATCCTCCTTACTTGTTTGAGTTATTTACTGATGCTGGATTAAAGGCTGTCAGTACAGTAACGTCCTTTGTTCCAACGTCTTCCGTTTCCGCCGCTATTATAACAAATTCTTCCGAATAACCCATAATAGGTTTTGCAAATTATCACAATCAGATATTTCTATATCGAAACATGCCGGCTTCTGAGGAGGCACAGGATGGACGAACAAGACTGGCTTATTATCAAGCTGTTATATAAGAACAAAAGCATTACGAAAACAGCGAAGGATCTGTTTATGGCGCAGCCCACGCTTACAGCCCATATGCGCAAAATCGAAGAAGATATGGGAGTGACAATCCTGCATCGCAGTAACCGGGGCGTCAAATTTACTCCCGAGGGAGAATATTTGGCCGAATGTGCGGAGAAAATGCTGCTGAATAGCCGGCAAATCAGGGAGACTGTAGCTAATTTGGACAATGAGCTAAAAGGCACCTTACGTATCGGCGCGTCCATCTATGTCACAAGATATGTTTTACCGCGCTTACTGCGCGTATTTAAAGATAAATATCCCGATATTGAATTCTATGTCATGACTACGGCAAGCAAGGACATCTTTGGCCTTATGCGCAGTCAGGACTGCCAAATAGGTTTTGTTCGAAGCGACCAGCGGTGGCGGGATGGGAAGGTTCTTTTATTTGAAGAACCGATGTGTATTGCTTCTAAAAATCGAGTGGAACTGAAAGATTTGCCCAAACTGCCGCGAATCAATTATCGCAGTGATCCTTTAAATACCGTTCTGTTGAATAGGTGGTGGTCTGAAAAATTTTCCGAGCCTCCTTTTGTCAAAATGGTTGTTGATCAGGTCGATATCTGCCGGGACATGGTTCTTAATGATCTGGGGTATGCGATATTGCCCAGTCTTATGTTGAACGATGTAAAGGATATCCATAAATTATACATTACAGACAAAACCGGACAACGGATTCTGCGCAAAACTTGGCTGCTGTATCAAGAGCAGTTGCTTGAACATAACCTGGTGCGTTCTTTTGTTCATTTTGTGAAAAAGCTAGAGATTGACAGCATACTTTAGACAAACACACTATGCTTCAATGGTCGGAGCCAGCCGGGCAAAAGATTTTTTATCTGGCCGGCTTTTTTTGTTCTTAGACGGGAAGACAGGGAGAAGCTGAATTAAACTGGCGCTCCGTACTAAGGAGCTAGCAAGGGCAGCCTCGTGGCGGTTCAAATCCACTCGGCCGCATCAAAATCGCTCACAAGATAATGTAGCAGTCCTCTGCTTCAGCAGAGGGCTGATTTTTTGTTACCTCTATGCCCTCTTGTATTTTGGACATGCTTCGGCATATAATGAAGACAATATTTTGCAGCTGAATACACGGCAATGATCCGGCAGGTATGGATAATACATCTTTGTTGAAGGAAGTGGTTCGATCATGAGCACTGCTATAACCATAGAAAACTTAATCGGCAGAATGGAAAGGCTGCCATTTTCCCGGACGCACAAAAAGATTTTTACTTTAATTGCCGCCGGATATCTGTTCGACGCCTATGATATTCTGCTTCTAAGTTTCATTATGCCGGATCTGGCCAGGGATCTGGCTCTGACTCCCGTTCAAATCGGTTTTGTATTTAGCATTTCTTTTTTAGGCATGTTTGTCGGAGCGGTTCTGGGGGGTATGTTGGCCGATTATTTTGGCAGGCTGCGGGTATTTAAATATACCTTGCTGATTTTTTCCTTTGGCACGGCCGTTACCGGTCTGGTTCAGTCTTATGAAGCCCTGCTGGTTATGCGTTTTATTACCGGTCTGGGAATGGGCGGCGAGCAGCCGGTGGTGTTCACTTATGTCAGTGAAATGATGCCCAAGCAGTATCGCGGACGCCTTAACGGATTTACCGAAGCCCTCTGGGGCGGTGGCGTTCTGCTGGCTGCCGGCGTCAGCTTTTTCATTGTGCCGGATTTTGGCTGGCGGGCCGCTTTCTTTACGGGAATAGCGCCGGCTCTGTTGATCTGGGCTATGCGAATGGGTATACCGGAATCTCCCCGCTGGTTTATGATAAAAGGGGATGCGGTACAGGCAGAAAGACAACTGGTTCTGTTGGAACAAGCCATTGAGCGGGAAACCGGCAACGCTTTGCCGCCGGCTGAACCGGTCGCCAGGATTCGCACTGTAAAGGGCAACAAGTTTTTTCTTTTATTTCGCGGCGGTCTTGCCCAACGGACGATTATGCTTTGGATTTTGTGGTTTGCCCTGATGTTTGGTTACTGGGGCCTTAATACCTGGCTGCCGACTCTCCTGAAACAGGCGGGTTATTCTATTTATGCTTCCATTGGCTATGTGTTTGTCATGAATCTTGTCTGGATCCCCAGCGGTATACTGGGCTCGTATCTGGCCGATAAGGTGGGCCGCAAAATACCGACGGTGGTCTACCTGCTGCTGTCCGGCATTACCAGCGTTGTCTACGGCTGGGCTCTTGCCAATAAGCTGCCGGCGGAAATGATGGTAGTCTGCGGCGCCGTTACCATTTTGTTTTTAGCGGGAGCCTATTCCATCGTGTTTGCCTATACGCCGGAAAACTATCCGACGGAAGTGCGAGGCACGGGCACCGGAGCCGCTAATTCTCTGGGACGGATCGGCGGTATCCTGGCCCCGGCAGTAGTCGGATTCCTGTTCCCGCTGGTTGGACTTTATCTGACCCTGGCATTGGTGGCCATGGGCTTTGTTGCGGCCGGACTGGCTGTTGCCGTTCTGGGAACGGAAACCAAAGATAAGAATCTGGAATCGGTTTCCGGCTTCGAAACGGCGGAGGCACCGACCGGGCGTCAGTGACTTTCACCGGTTGCTGCCGGACATGTCCGGTGCTGCTGGTTGAAAGCATGTGTGTAATATAATTAAGACAATTGTGGCAGGATTAGGAGATTTTACATGAGACAGTATATTGAAATGAACAGCCCGCAGTATTGGAAGGCAAATGTGGCGCTGTTTTTAGGCAGTTTAGTTACTTTTGCCCTATTGTACTTTCTGCAGCCGCTGATTCCGGTTTTTTCGCGGGATTTTGGCGTATCGCCGTCCCTGGCAAGTCTGACAATTTCATATGCAACCGCCGGTTTGGCGTTTGCAATGCTGTGGATGTCCTGGCTGTCGGATCAAAAGGGCCGGAAACGCATCATGACCGCAGCGTTGCTGGGATCCAGCCTGTGTACTGTTTTGCTGCTGTTTGTCGAGGATTTTCACCTCATGCTGCTGATCCGGGGACTTACCGGCGTATTTGTGGCCGGATTCCCCGCCATTGCCATGACGTACATTAACGAGGAATTTGATCCGCGCCATGCGGGTCTGGTCATGGGAATCTATATCAGCGGAAATTCCATCGGCGGGCTGGCCGGACGAATGCTGGCCGGTGTTCTGTCAGATTTTTTTTCCTGGCAGGCGGCAGCGGGAGTGCTAGGCTGCGCCGGTGTGTTGATCAGTCTGTGGTTTGCCGCGAATCTTCCCCCTTCCCGTCATTTTGTCCCCAGCAGTGAGTCTCTGAGAGATCTGCTGGCTTCCCTGAGCACTCATCTGCGCAATCCGCAGTTATTGCAGCTTTATATCGTCGGCTTCGTGCTGATGGGGTCTTTCGTCGCTTTATATAATTACATCAGTTACCCTTTAATGGAACCGCCTTATAACTTTAGCCAAACGGCACTGGGATTGGTTTTTCTGGTGTATCTGGTGGGCACTTTCAGTTCAACCTTCATGGGGGGAATGGCGGACAGGCATGGCAGCGGTTTGATATTAGGGCTGTCAGTCATTTTGATGCTGGCCGGCGTCATATTGACCCTGGCGGTATCGATTTACAGCAAGGGTTTGGGCTTGGCTCTCTGCACCTTTGGCTTCTTTGGCGGACATTCCGTCGCCAGCAGTTGGGTTGCCCGGTCAGCCGCCAGCCATAGGACACAGGCTTCTTCCCTGTATTTACTGTTTTATTACCTGGGATCCAGCGTGCTGGGGGCAGCGGGAGGAAAGTTCCTGCAATGGCAGGGCTGGAGCGGCGTGGTGCTGCTGGTCGGTGTCGGACTTACTGCGCTCCTGGGGGTTGTGCTGGCTTTGTATGTGCGGGAACGCCATGTACGGGTATATGAATAAGTATCGTTTGGCCGAAAGTAAATTTCATGCTGCTGATACCGGAGCCCTGGCAATTCTCCCTGATGTCCCGGATCAATTCGGGCATCCGGGAGAAGCTGCGGGGTTTCGTTTTTAAAATTAGGTTTTCCAGTATAGGGGCGTTTTTGGCCGCAAGCAGAAGCTATTCCCGGTTAATCCGGTCTTCAGGGTATGGAAACGGTTGGACACATAGGTATAGTTTGGTTAATATATATCTATCGTCCTGGACGGGACCTGGAATTAGGACTTTTAGCCCGAAATCATACCCAGTTAAAGCGAGGTCGTTCATGAGGAGTTTATTCGGAGTTTTAACCTTGGCTGCAATGCTGTTCCAGCCTGCAATCGCGAATGATGTCAGTTATGAACCCCGGCCAGGGGCTGAGGGATTTGCCCTGACCGTGCAGGCTACTGCTTATACGCCCTTTGAAGAGGGTATGACCAGCGGTACCGGTTTGGCCTATGACGGGAGGCCGGCTCTGCCCTATCAAACCATTGCCGTGGACCCGGAAGTTATTCCTTTAGGCTCCAGTGTCCGTGTTCCCGGCTATGGATGGATGCTGGCCCATGATACCGGCAATCTGATTCTGGGGAACCGCATTGACATCTGTCTGGAGCAAGAAGAGGAAATGACCCGGTTTGGCGTGCAGACTATGGAAATCTACGTGGTCCCGCCGCAGAAAAAGTATGTAATGTTTTGGTGAAATAGTTAGAGCGCCTCGGCTTTAGCCGGGGTCTTTTATATTTTAATTCAATACGCAAGGAATAAAAGATGCGGCAATGCGGAAAGAATGTAATGTGCTCCGATTTAGTGCAGTGATTGACTTGTAATACCTTGTATTGAAAAGTATTTTCTTGTATAATACATAAATAAGCATTGTGCGGTCAGATTTTCCAGAGATAGTAACAGTTGATGGAGCGGCTAAACGGATGATTGTATATGCTTTAAATTTGGAGGTGACTCACGTTTGAATAATGAGCAAAATAAAATAATGATTATTCCCCTTGGCGGGTTGGGTGAAATCGGCAAGAACATGACCGTATTTCGTTATGGCGACGACATCATCGTCATTGATGCCGGTCTGGCCTTTCCGGAAGAAGATATGCTGGGTATTGACCTGGTTATACCGGACATGACCTATTTGGTGGAAAATAAGGACAAGGTGCGGGCTGTGGTGCTGACTCACGGGCATGAAGACCATGTAGGCTCTTTATCCTATTTGCTGAAGCAGCTCAATGTGCCGGTTTACGGCACCCGCTTAAGCTTAGGCTTAGTCGAGGCCAGGCTGAAGGAGAATAATGTATCGGGCTGCAGCCTGATTCCGGTTAAACCCGGCGATCAGATCAAGATCGGCCAGGTTCAGGTAGGGTTTATCCGGGTCAGTCACTCTATTTCCGATGCAGTGGGACTTTCCTTTAAAACCCCTGTGGGCACTGTCGTGCATACCGGTGACTTTAAGATTGATCAGACGCCGGTGGACGGAAAAATCATGGATATCCATAAATTTGCCGAACTGGGAGACCAGGGAGTGCTTTTGCTGATGTCCGACAGCACCAATGCCGAACGGCCTGGCTTCACCAAGTCGGAACGCACGGTGGGAGCGGCGCTGGACGATGCCTTCCGGGCCGCCAGAGACAGGATCATTTTAGCTACCTTTGCTTCGAATGTGCCCCGCCTGCAGCAGGCAGTCAATTCCGCCTGCAAATATGGCCGTAAAGTCGCCATTATAGGGCGCAGCCTGGTGAATGTAACCACTATTGCTATGGAGCTGGGGTACCTGCAGATACCGGAAGGGGTCTTAATCGACATTGATGAGATTAACCGCTACCCCGGCAATCAGTTATTGATTTTAACCACCGGCAGCCAGGGTGAGCCCATGTCGGCCTTAACCCGTATGGCAACCAACAGCCACCGGGTTGTTGAGATATGTCCCGGCGACACGGTCATTATTTCGGCTAGTCCGATACCGGGCAACGAGAAATCCGTGGGGCGGACCATTGACCTCTTAATGCGGCAGGGGGCTCATGTTATCTATGAACGGGACACTGGCATTCATGTGTCCGGTCATGCCAGCCAGGAAGAATTAAAGCTGATCCTGAACCTGGTCCGGCCGAAATTTTTTATTCCGGTTCACGGCGAGCACCGCATGCTGAAGCTTCATGCCAAGATGGCGGAAGAACTGGGTATTCCCCGGGAAAATATTTTTGTCGGCGAAAACGGCCAGGTATTCGAGTTTGCGCCTGACGAGGGAAAAATGACCGGCAAAGTGGCTGTGGGCAAGGTGTTTGTCGATGGCTTGGGCGTAGGCGATATCGGCAATATTGTTATCCGGGACCGCCGCCAGTTGTCCCAGGACGGAGTCTTGATCGTCGTGGTCACTCTGGACAAACAGAAGGGCAGTGTCCTGGCAGGACCGGATCTGGTGTCGCGGGGGTTTGTTTACGTGCGGGATTCAGAGGAACTGATGGCCCGGGCCAAGGAAAAAGTGGCGGATGTTCTGGCCCGCTGCGAAACCGCCAAAATTACCGAATGGGCCAGCATCAAATCCCAGGTGCGTGATGTGCTGGGCAAGTACCTGTTCGAAAAGACCGGTCGCCGGCCGGTGATACTCCCGATTATTATGGAAGTAGACAAAGAATAAAAAGGTGGCCGTTGAAAATGGCTCATCTGCGTTGCCAGGACCTTTTTGAACGGTCCCGGATTCGAGGCGGCAGGTGAATTTTATAAAAAATCATATCTCATTCGCAATCTCTGGAAGCAGGGATTGCTTTTTTCTTTTTTTGACTGATATTCGGTCAGTTTTTAGCGAGTCGATAGGATTTTTGTTATGGGCGGCGAAGCTTACAAAAAGGTTGCCTATGGGTGGAGTATTGCTCCGTCCACACAATTTCTTCTTTTCAAAGAATCAGATTCATTGCTATAATTAAAAACAGTACTTGCAAAAAACTATCCGGATATTCCGCGACAGTTCCGTATAGCGGAAAATATGACTCTGTTTTCGGAAATTTTCGACGTGGAGGAATGGGGATATTGGTTAATAAAAAAGTCATCACAATTACTGCGATTTTGTTCCTAGCATTGGCGGGAGTCATTTTTTTCCGTATCCATTCCAATTTGAAGGCGAACCAACTGCGCGCCGAAAGGGCCTCCCAGGGGAAAATCGTTGAAGTGGAAGGCGCCAGAGTGGCCAGACGGGATATCAGTCCGGTGATCACGCTTTCAGCCAACCTGGAAGCGGTTTGGACCGCTGAAATTTCGCCGAAAGTAGACGGGCGGATCGAGACACTGCAGGTGGATGAAGGAGACTTGGTCCGGGCCGGCACGGTGATCGCCAACCTGGAGGCTAACGAATTAGCCGCCCAGGTGACTCAGGCGGAAGGGAATCTGTTAGTGGCTAAAGCCGAACTGGAACAAGCGGAAATGGATCTGAAGCGGGCTGAAATGCTGGCCAAACAAGACGCCATCGCCGCTCAGGCTCTGGATTCAGCCCGGATCAAACGGGACCTGTCCATTGGCAAGGTCAAAGCCGCCGAAGGCAATCTCAGCTATCTGGCTACCAGGCTGGACAACGCTACGGTGATTGCTCCCCGCGATGGTACCGTGGTAAAGCGCCATCTGCAGGCCGGATTTTTCGTCAAGGCCGGCTCGCCGATTGTCAGCATTGCTGACGATTCCACTCTTTTGGCCAAAGCCACTTTGGGCGAAGGGCAGATTACCCAGATCAAGGTCGGCGCTCCGGCCACAGTCCTGGTCAATGCCTTGGCCGACGAGGCCTTTACCGGCACTGTCACCCGGATTTCTCCGGCCGCTGCCTTGCCGGCCCGTACCTTTACGGCTGAAATCAGCATTCCCAATGAGCGGGGAGTCTTAAAGCCCGGCATGTTTGCCAAGGTAGAGCTGATAGGCAATCAGCGCACCGGTGTGCTGGCGGTGCCGGAAGGTGCTTTGGTACTGAGGGAAGATCAAAAGACCGTCTATGTGGTCAACAGTGAAAATAAAGTGCAGCAGCAGCTCCTGAAATTAGGCTATGTAGGCAATGGCTGGGCTGAAGTTCTGGAGGGCGTCAACGAAGGTGACATGATCATTACAGCCGGTCACAACAAACTCAAGGACGGCTCGGTGGTCAATGTGTCGGCCCCCAGGGAAGGGGCACAGTAAATGGGCATTGGCGTATTTATTAAACGTCCGGTCTTCACCACCATGCTGGTTATGCTGCTGGTGGTCTTTGGCCTCAGCGCCTACCCGGGACTGGGCATTGATCTGAATCCTGATATTGACCTGCCTCTGGTAACGGTCAGCGTTACCTATGAGGGCGCTTCACCGGCGGAAGTAGAGAGTTTGATCACCAAGCCGGTAGAGGATGCCGTCAGTTCGGTAGCCGGGATTAAGACCCTGTCCTCCGTATCCCGGGAGGGTTCCTCCCAAACCATTGTTGAGTTTGAATTCGGCACTGATCCCAAACTGGCCGCCAATGAAGTGCGGGAAAAAGTAGCCGGCATTCGCCGCCGGCTGCCGGATGAGATTGACGAACCGGTTGTCCAGAGGGCGGATCTGAGCGCTCAGGCGATTATCTATTTTAGCCTGGCCTCGGATGTCCGGACCCGGGGTGAGATTCGCAAAATCGCCACCGATGTGGTGAAAGACGAATTGCAGCGTATGGACGGAGTGGCTGAGGTCAGTGTATATGGCGCCAGCGAACGGGAAATCCAGGTGCTTTTGGATCCTCACAAGCTGGAAGCCTACGGAATTTCTTTTCAGCAGATTTTTGAAGCCGTTAACAATCAGAATATCAATGTTCCCGGCGGGCGTATCAAAGACCGCGGGATGGAATTGACCGTCCGGACTCTGGGTAAATATGAGAATGTGGAAGATATCAAGAATATCGTCGTGGCCAATCAGCAGGGCCGCCTCATCCGGCTGGCCGATGTGGCTGAGGTAGAGGACGGCTGGGAGGAAGAACGGGTTTACTCCCGTACCAACGGTGTGCCCAGCGTTATGCTGGCCGTTCAGAAACAATCCGGCTCCAATACGGTGAATGTGGCGGACAAGGTCAAGGAACGGATGAAGTATCTGGAGGAAAATGTCCTGCCTTCCGACCTGACCATCACTCTGACCCAGGACAGTTCCATCTACATCCGGGAAAGCGTGGAAGACGTGATGGTATCTTTGATTTTCGGCGGTTTTCTGGCTGTAGTGATCACCTTCCTGTTCCTGCGCAACTTCCGGGCGACCATCATTGGCGCCATCGCCATTCCTACCTCGATTATCGCAACCTTTTTCCTGATGAAGTCGATGAATTTCACCTTGAATAACATGTCCCTGATGGGACTCAGCCTTTCGGTCGGCATCCTGATCGACGACGCCATTGTGGTTATTGAAAATATCTTCCGTCACCTGGAAGAAGGAAAATCCCCCATGGAGGCCGCCGAACAGGGCACCAACGAAATTTATCTGGCGGTTATGGCTACTACTCTGTCCATTCTGGCGGTATTTGTACCGGTGGGCAGCATGGGTTTGATTATCGGACAGTTTTTTAAGCCCTTTGCTTTGACTGTAGCGTTTGCCGTAGCCTTTTCCCTCTTTGTAGCCTTTACTCTGACTCCTATGTTATCAGCCTACTGGCTGAAAATGGATCATGACGCCAACAAGCGTTTGCAAGGTCCGGCCTTATGGCTGCAGAAAATGCTGGATGCTTTTGAAAACAGATTTCTGGCGCTGCGGGACTGGTATGTGGAGACCCTGCGCTGGGCCATGCGCCATCCCAAGAAAATCGTGGCTGTGGCCGTTTTGTCTTTGATTGCAAATATTTTTCTTCTGCCGTTTATGGGCACTGAATTCCAGCCTACTTATGATTCCGGCGAGTTCAGCGTGAACATGAACGCGCCGGCCGGAACTCCGGTTGAGAAAATGCGGGAATTATCCGAGCCCCTGGAAAGAGAAATCCTGGCCATTCCGGAACTGGAGGCCGCCTCTATGATTGTGGGCATGAATCGGATGACTTACCGGACCCGGATTGGCGTGCGGCTGATTCCGGCCAGTCAAAGGGATCGGTCCATGACCGAGATTATGGATGAACTGCGGATCAAGTTCCAAAGCGTCAAGAATTTAAAGGTGTCTGTCTCCAACAACCAAGGCATGGGCCGGGGCGACTCCCGCCCGATTCAATTGGCTCTGAGGGGGCCTGATCTGGAGGTTCTGAACCACTATGCCCAGGAATTGGCCGAACAGATACGTCAGATCAAAGGGGCTTCCGACGTGGATATTTCCAGTGAACAGTCAGGCCCTGAAGTCCGGGTCCGCATGGATGCCGTGAAAATGGGAGAAATGGGTGTTGACACCACCTCAGTGGGTGATGTGGTCAAGACCGCTTTTCTGGGAAAAACTGCCGGAAACCGGTTCAGCATTGCTGACAGCGATTATAATATCCGGGTCCAGCTCCAGTCCAGTCACCGTCTGAATTTAGACGACGTAGCCAATCTGCGGGTTTCCACCCACACCGGCTCTTTTGTGCGCTTAGGGGACATTGCCGAGGTCTATCTGTCCTCGGGGCCTACCCAGATCGACCGTGAAGGCCGGCAGCGCCAGGTCATTGTCTACGCCAACGCTGTAGGCGCGTCGGTAGGCGATGTGGTAGGCCAGGCGCAGCAACTGCTGCCTGACCTGAACCTGCCTCTGGGATATTCCTATAAATTTATCGGCCAGGCCCAGATGATGCAGGAGGCCTTCGCCGAAATCATCAAATCTTTGGTTTTGGCCATCATCCTGATTTACATGGTGCTGGCGGCCCAATTTGAAAGTTTTATCCATCCCCTGACCATTATGCTGTCTCTGCCTTTCTCCCTGGTAGGTGCCATCCTGGGTCTGTTGATTGCCGCCAAGACCATTAACATTATGGCTTTGATCGGGGTTATCATGCTGATGGGTCTGGTTACCAAAAATGCTATCCTGCTGGTTGACTATACCAACCACCTGCGGGAAAACGGCGCATCGGTGGGCGACGCCCTGATAGAGGCGGGGGCGGTTCGTCTCCGTCCGATCCTGATGACCACTGCCGCCATGATTTTCGGTATGCTGCCTATTGCCCTAGGCATCGGAGCCGGCGCCGAATTGCGCTCCTCCATGGGCGTGGTACTGGTGGGTGGCTTGGTGACGTCCACCATCCTGACCCTCATCGTCGTACCACTGGTGTATCTGTTAATCGACCGGATGCAAACCAAATGGAAGCAAAAACCCCAAGGCAAAAGCCCTTATGGCATTTCTTCGCGGGTGTAGTTATTTGAACCAAGACCCGGCCTAATCGACCGGGTTCTTTTCTTTTAGCATCTTGCTGAATTCATCTATGGCCTCGAAACAGGTAGCGTTCAAAAAGGTTCAGATGCTAGGCGCGACGAGGACGCGCGTGAGGCTGTACGTTTGCAGGGTACGTCGAACGCGCGCCCGCAGGAGCAACGACGCAGATGAGCCTTTTTCAACGATACCCTACGTTTCACAGATTTTTCACAAGTTCATCATACTTTAGCCATACATTCTATTTATAATTAACCTAATTCACCGGCTAGGTTTGCCATAAGGCGGTTCGCGGAAAAAAATACTTAGTGCCTAAAAGGTTTATAGCCGTTATAATAATAAGGTGACATAATGTAGACTGAGTGCTCAGTCACATATGGCTATCACCGCCTACAACCGTAAAGGAGGATTGGGATTGTGAAGAGAAATATATCCTGGAAAAAGTCTCTCCGCGTTTTCATAGCCGCCAGTCTGCTGGCCGCTCAGACGCCCGCGTCTATATCCTGGGCCGCTCCTTTGGAATTGTCCCTGGCGGACAGCCTGACGATGGCCTATCAAAATAATCCTACTGCTAAGATAGCGGATGTAAATCGATCCAAGGCGGCCTCCGGAGTACATGAGGCCAAGGGTGGCAAGCTTCCTACCGTTTCTTTGGGCAGTACCTATATCCTGGATCAGAACCAACCCGGCGTCACCAGTGATGCAGGCGGCAGCGATCTCAGCAGCAGCCTGCGGTTAAACTGGCCTTTGTATACAGGAGGCAGGACCGAGGCTTTGATTAAACAAGCAGAGTTAGGAGAGGATCAAGCTCAGCTGGATGTTGCCCAAACCAGACAGCAGCTCACATTAGATGTGACTTCCGCCTATTATAACGTGCTGCAGGCGAAAAACCTGGCTCAGGTCAGCCAGGAGACCGTTGATAATATGACCCAGCATCTGCAGAATGTGCAGGCTAAATATGAAGTGGGTACCGTAGCCAAATCCGATGTGCTGCGCTCGGAAGTAGAACTGGCCAATGCCCGGCAAAACCTCTTAAAAGCCCAAAACGGCTATGATCTGTCGGTGGCCAGCCTGGCCAACCTGATTGGAGCATCCGTTGATGAAGGAATCACTCTCAAAGATGAGTTGAAATATGAGGCTCAGGAGGTCTCGTTAGATAACAGCATCGCTCAGGCGGCAAAATCCAGGCCGGAAGTTGCCCAGGCGTCGATTGGCGTGGCCATAGCCCAACAAGGCGTGAAGGCGGCCAAAAGCGGCCATAAACCGACCCTGTCGGCGGGAGGCAGCATTGCCTGGCAGGATGCTGAGTTGCCTGATACAGAGGATGACAACTGGACCGTATCTGTATCCGCCAATTGGAATGTGTTCGATGGAGGCGTGACCAGAGCCAAAGTGAAAAGCGCCGGCGACTCGGTAGAGCAGGCCCGTCTGCAGGAGCAACAGGTCCGTGACAACGTGACACTGGAAGTGCGGCAGGCATATCTGAGCCTGAAGGAAGCCGAAAAGCGGGTGGAAACAACCCAGGTAGCGGTCAGCAAAGCCGAAGAAGATTTGTTTATCGCCCGGGAGCAATATAACGCCGGGGTAGGAACCAACCTGGATGTGATCGATGCTCAGTTGGCCCTGGCTCAGTCCAGAAATAACTATACCCAGGCTTTGTACGACCACAATATCAGCAAAGCTAAACTGGATAAGGCCATCGGCAGCGACCTCAACTGACAAAACGAGGGGGAAATATCGAATGATAGGGATACTCTGGGGGAAAATCCGGCCATATCTGAAATGGCTTATAATATTGGCTGTGGCAGCGGCGGCTGTGACATTCGGCTGGCGCTATTACGCCGGCGCCCAGGAACAACCCGCTGCAGCCGGTCCGGCTATTTTGGTGGAACGGGGCGATATTATGGCCCAGGTTTCCGCCACCGGCACCCTTAAGCCGGTAAATATGGTAGATGTCAGCTCGAAAATCACCGGGTTGATCAAAGAACTGCGGGTGGCGGAAAACCAACAGGTTACCGCCAACCAGATCCTGCTGGTCCTGGATGACACCCGCCTGCAGGCGCAGCTCTCTCAGGCCCGGGCCCGGCTGGCCAATGCTGCGGCCAATAACGAACGGAATGAGCGATTAAGTAAAATCGGCGCAGTTTCCAAACAGCAGCTGGATTCCTCCCGCCTGGAGTACAATCTGGCCCAAGCCTCCTATGATGAGGTAGCCTCAGATTTGGATGACACGGTCATCCGGGCGCCGATTAACGGCACTGTGATCGGTGAGCCCATTCCGGCCGGACAGACGGTAGCGCCGGGGATATCCAACCCGATGGTGATTATGACCATCGCCGATATGTCCAAAATGCAGATTGACACTCAGGTGGATGAATCCGATATCGGCAAGGTGGCGGTAGGCCAGAAGGTCACATTTACCGTGGACGCTTACAGCGACCGGACCTTCAACGGCACTGTGTCCAATATCTCGCAAAAGGCCAATGTGCAGCAAAACGTCGTGTACTATAATGTGGTCATTGACGTGGATACCGAGGGCAGTCAAGTTCTTAAACCCACTATGACCGCCCGGGTGACCCTCAATGTGGGGGAAAGCACGAATGTTCTCCTGGTCCCCCTGTCTGCCGTTAAGTCCAGCAAAGGACAGCAGTATGTACAGGTCCTGAAAGACGGTCATCCCCAAAATGTCAATGTTACCACCGGGCTGATGAGTGATGAGAAGATTGAGATTACCAGCGGCCTGGAAGACGGGGATCAAGTCCTGGTATCCCAGACTAAGGCGCCCGCCAATGCGGGAAGTATGAGGATGCCAGGCATGCGGATGCCGCGGTAGGGGACCGTTGAAAAAGGCCCATCTGCGTTGTTGCTCCTGCGGGCGCGCGCTGTTCAGAAAGCACCTCTTTTCGGATTTATGCTGATTGTTTATTTTGTTCTGATACCCGAAAAGGGACTGCTTTCTTCCAGCTTTCACGATGCTGCGCATCTTTCCAGCGTTGTCGTACCCTGCAAACGTACTGTCTGCGCGCTCGTCCTCGTCGCGCCTAGCATCTGGACCTTTTTGAACGGTCCCTGCTTCGAGGCCGCAGATGAGTTTGACAACAGGCTTTTACCCGAGAAGGAGGACGTTTTATGACCATTGCTCTTACTGATGTGAAAAAGATTTATCAAATGGGAGATAATACGGTAGCCGCTCTGGCCGGGGTAACGCTTCACATTCGGGCTGGCGAATTTGCTGCCATTATGGGGCCGTCAGGATCGGGCAAGTCTACCCTGATGAACATACTGGGCTGCCTGGATCGGCCCACAACCGGATCCTACCGGCTGGATAGACAAGAGGTGGCAACCTTAAATGATGACCAGCTGGCTGTGACCCGCAATAAAAAAATCGGGTTTGTCTTTCAGAACTTTAACCTGTTGCCCCGCATGTCGGCAGTGCAGAATGTGGCCCTGCCCCTGGTTTATGCCGGCAGTGACAAAAAAGAGCGCCAGGCGCGGGCTGCCAGGGCGCTGGCCATGGTAGGCCTCCAATCGCGCCTGGATCACCGCCCCAATGAGCTGTCCGGCGGGCAGCGACAGAGGGTAGCCATCGCCAGGGCCCTGGTGAATGACCCCAGCATTATTATGGCCGATGAACCTACCGGCAATCTGGACACCAAGTCCAGCAACGAAATCATGGATATCTTCCAGGACTTGAACGCTCAGGGCAGAACCGTGGTTCTGGTCACCCATGAGCCGGATATTGCCGAATTTGCCAGGAGAGTCATTCAGGTAAGGGACGGACTGGTGGTACGGGACGAAACCAGGGGAGGTGGGCCAGGTGTTGGTTGAAAGCATCGCCATTGCCCTGGATGGTTTGAGAGCCAATAAGCTTCGCTCCATTCTGACTATGCTGGGGATTATCATCGGCGTCGGTGCAGTTATTGCCATGATCTCCATCGGCATGGGGGTGAGGGAGAAAATAGAGAGTTCTATTGCCAGCCTGGGCAGTAACCTGATTATGGTTTCTCCCGGCGCCGCTACGGCGTCAGGAGCACGGCAGGCCGCCGGGTCGGCTATCTCTCTAACCTATAAAGACGCTCAGGCCATTGCCCGGGAAGTGCCCGGCGCCAAGCTGGTAGCTCCCAGCGTCAGCCGGCAGTACCAACTGGTCTATGGCAATCAGAACTGGACCACCGGCGTTCAGGGGACTACCCCGGAATTTCTCGAGGTGCGCAACCAAAAAGTCGGGATTGGCAGCTTTTTTACCGTCCGGGACGTGGACACCAGAGCGCGGGTAGCGGTGATCGGCCAGACTGTCGCTACCAGCCTGTTCGGCGAAATCAATCCTGTGGGGCAGATTATACGGATCAATCAGGCTCCCTTCCGGGTTATCGGCGTGTTGGAGAGCCAGGGTCAATCCACCGGCGGTTTTGACCAGGACGATACGGTCATCATACCCTTGACCACGGCCCAGGAACGGATGATGGGCATCTCTCACGTCCAACTGATCAGTGTTCAGGCTGAAAGCACCGAGACGATTGAACAGGTGCAGGAGGATATACGGACGCTGATGCGGGCCAGGCATCGTCTGACCGCGGATAAGCCCGATGATTTCACCGTGCGTAATCTGGTCAGCGTTATGGCCACAGCCGCTGAAACTACCGGGACCATAACCCTCTTGCTGGGCAATATTGGCGGCATTTCCCTTCTGGTAGGCGGCATCGGCATCATGAATATCATGCTGGTGTCAGTTACCGAGCGCACCAGGGAAATCGGAATCCGCAAGGCATTAGGGGCTCGCTATGGCAATATTCTGATGCAGTTTTTGATTGAAGCCATGGTCATCAGTGTCGCCGGCGGCCTGATGGGGATCGCCCTGGGAGTAGGCGCAGCCTATGTGATCTCAGCGGTAGCCGGCTGGAATACCGCTGTATCCATGGGCGCCGTTATTATGGCCTTCGGAGTTTCAGTGGCCATCGGCCTGTTTTTCGGCATCTATCCGGCCCGCAAAGCGGCGCTGCTGGATCCTATCGAAGCTCTGCGCTATGAATAATGTTCTAGCATCATTCCCCTGATACCAAAAAGTAGGCAGCAGGGGAATGATGCTATGGCGCGAATACATAGAACAGATACTTAGATGGGGAGGCAAATTGCGTGGCGACTACTAATGAAAAACTGGAACATTTAATGCGGCTGCTGCAGGATTTGGGCAGTGTAGTGGTCGCATTTTCCGGCGGCGTAGACAGTACCTTTCTGGCGGCGGCGGCTTATAGGGCACTGGGGGATAAGGCAGTGGCCGTGACTGCTTATTCGGCTACTTTGGCAGCCTCTGAGCAGCAAGACGCTGAGGCGGCTGCCAAACAGATCGGGATTCAGCATATCCTAGTCCACAACAGCGAACTTGAGAGCCCTGACTTTGTCGCCAATAATGCCGATCGTTGCTATCATTGCAAGAAACAGCGGTTTGGGGCTCTGACGCACTGGGCCGCAGAGCGCGGTTACGCTTGGGTGCTGGAAGGATCCAACGCCGATGATCTGGGGGATTATCGGCCTGGCATGAAGGCCATCGGTGAGATGGATCATGTAAAATGCCCTCTGCTGGAGGCCGGTTTGACCAAAACTGAAATTCGGCATCTGTCCGCCGATTGGGGACTGAAAACATGGAATAAGCCCAGTGCTGCCTGCCTGTCATCCCGGGTGGCTTACGGGCAAAAAATTACCGCCCGGAAATTGAATCAAATCGAGCAAGCCGAAGCGGTGATTCGCCAATATTGTTCCGGCCAGATTCGGGTGCGGCATCACGGTGATCTGGCCCGCATAGAAGTCTCGGCGCAAGAAATCCCGACTCTTTTGCAGCCGGACCATGCTGCTGTCATCAGCTGTAAATTAAAAGAACTGGGTTTTACCTTTGTAACAGTGGATCTTCTGGGGTATCGCATGGGGAGCATGAACGAACTGCTGCCGGGTATCGCCCGGCAAAGCGCCGCCCACTAGGGCTGTCGGCAGCTTAAAACGAAAAGCCCGCCAATTGGCGGGCTTTGGCGTTACATACATAAGAAATGCGGCATGGTCATGCCCGTTTGATCCCGCAGGACTATAGGACGCAGCAGACATTGGAGTGAATAACGCATGATTCGTATTATTTTATGGCTGGCGATTTTTTTTCTGTCCTGGCAGCAGGCTGGCGCAGCGCAGGCCGTACCGCCGGAGATCGGGGCTCAGGCGGCTATTCTGATGGACGCCCGCTCTCAATACATATATTATGCAAAAGAGCGGGATAAACGCATGTATCCCGCCAGTACGACTAAAATAATGACGCTGCTGGTAGCGTTGAAACGCGGTGACCCTAATTCCGTTGTAACGGTAGACCCGAAAGCATCAGCCAGCATGGGCTCCTGTCTTGGGCTGCAGGCCGGTGAACAGATGGAGCTGAAAGAACTACTCTACGGGATGATGCTGGTTTCCGGCAATGATGCCGCTGAGGCGGTGGCAGTACATGTAGGCAGAAACCGCCCACAGTTTATCCGGTGGATGAACGAAGAAGCAGCGCGGATTGGCGTGAACGGAACCCGTTTCAGCAATCCTCATGGTCTGCCTGATCCCTCTAATCATTATACAACGGCCTTTGACCTGGCGCTGATTACAGCTGAGGCTCTTAACTATCCCGATTTTCGCCGCATCGTAGCCACAAAAGAGAGAACGGTTGCCTCGCTCAACGGCGGACTGCGCCAGGTCAAGAATTCCAATGCACTGTTGGATACATTTTACGGGGTGAACGGCGTTAAAACCGGCTATACCAAAGCCGCAGGGTATTGTCTGGTCGCCACGGCCAGAAGAGGCGACACCGAATTAATCGCCGTCATTTTAAACAGTCCAAACCGTTATCAGGATGCGGCAAGGTTACTGGAATACGGTTTCAATATAAGAGGGACCGTTGAAAAAGGCTCATCTGCGCCACTTCAGTCTCGTGCGGGCGTTTGACATACCCTCCGAACGTACCAGTCTCACGCCTGTCCTCGTTGCGCTGTATCAGAATTCATGACTTTTCAGAGAGTGGTAATAATAAATGACCGCTTATGAGTGAAAAGTCATCTGAATTCTTCAGCACGGAGACGCAGAGCGTCTCTCTTGCCTTGCATTTGAACCTTTTTGAACGGTCCCGGGTTCTAGTATGAAGTTAAAAATATTAAGATTCCTGGATAGCCGACTGTTCTTTTTTCATTTTACCGATGACCAGCACACAGACGGTAATGACAACGGGGATCAGCCAAAGCAGAGGAGACCAGCTGGCTTCGAGGAAAGCTCCTATCCGTTTGTCGTGAACGATCATGGAACCTGCTGTCCAAGCCAGTATCCCGGCGCCGCCATAAACCAGAACCGGATATCTATTCATTAAATCCGACAGCCAGCTGCTGCCCCAAACCACGATGGGCACGCTGACCGCCAACCCGAAGATGACCAGCAGCATATTGCCGTGAGAGGCGCCGGCGATGGCCAAAACATTGTCAACCCCCATAATGGCATCCGCCACAATAATGGTTTTGATAGCGGCGAAAAGATTGTCGCTGGCCTCGATATCCGAGGGTCCTTCATCCTTCTTAGTGAGCAGGTGGACAGCTACCGGTATCAGCACCAGTCCGCCGACAGCTTGTAAAAAAGGGATCCGCATCAGCCAAAGCGCAATGGCAGTCATTAAAATTCTGACACAAACCGCGCCGCATGTGCCCCAGAAAATAGCCCTTTTTCGCTGGTGTATCGGCAAGTTGCGGGATGCAAGGGCGATTACCACGGCGTTATCACCTGCCAGCACCAGGTCAATTGCTATAATCGTAAGTACGGCAGTAAAAAAGTTGGGTTCCGGTGCCATAATTCCAATCCCTCCTAAAAATAGTATGGACGACAGTGAATCCGGCAATACGTTAGCATATCCGCTGAAAGACAGGCAGCTATCCCTGAGCAAAAATTCACGTACCGTCCTGCGCCTTTCGGATTGGCCTTAAGCAACAAGTAGAAAAGAAGACCTTTGTCCTGACAAAGGTCTTGCTTGTTAGCGATGATGCGTCAACAAAGCCAGCAGGCGACCACCTTCTGGGCTATCGCCTTGTTTTCGGGCGTCTCTAAGGCCGTTTCCTTTGAGCAAAATAAAGCTTTTTCTGTCTTTTATTGTAACATGGTTGCAATTGTGCGTCAATTTCTTTCTCAGGACAAGGGCAATGAGGCGGAGATGCTGGCCCTGGCCTGAGCTATCGCCTCGCCGATGGCTTGATCAGCCGGGCAGCCGCCCTGCGCGGCTGAAGCTGTGCCGCCGCCTTTGCCGCCAATCTGGGGCAGGATTTTTCTCAGTTCCTGAGTCATATTAACGGTTATACCGGAGGCAGCGGCAAACTGCAGGAAGGCCCGGTTGGTCTCGGCCTGGATGCCTGCTACCAGAGCGATTGTATCCGGATACTCCATCAGGCAGTTCGTCAGATCGGCAATCTCTCCAGCCTCCTGAACTGGCTGGATAAAGGTCACGATTTTAACCTGATGGATCATCTCGGCCGCCTGATGCAGCTCCCGGGCCAGATAGCGGGCAATCGTCTTTTTGGCTGTCGTCAGTTCCCGCTGAAGATGTTCCTGTTTATCCTGGCGGAGAAGATAGGCTTTCCCCACTTCGTAGGGCGTGACTGAGAGGCTGACGGCAAGCTGCTGCAGAATGGCATGCTTGACCGCATAATCATCCAGAGCGCGTTTGCCGCAGACAAAGTGGACCCGGACAGCCTTCTTTTTCTTTTCCCAGGTCAGAATTTTAATGAGCCCGATTTCACCGGTATTGGCCACATGAGTGCCGCCACAGGGACAGCAGTCAAAGTCCTGTACTTCGATTAACCGGATGTGGGAGAAGGACTTAGACAATCCCTTGCGCAGCGGAAATCGGGATAACTCATCGCCGGTGACCATCTGGGCCTTTACCGGGCGGCAATCACAGATTGCCTGGTTAGCAGCCTGTTCCAGGGCTTTGACCTGATCTTCCGACAGGGTCTCCAGATCCAGATCGATATGGCTGACCGCCGGTCCCAGGGAAAAACCGACATTGTTGGCGCCATAGAGATTGAAGGCTGCTCCGCACAGTACATGCTCACCGCTGTGCTGCTGCATATGGTCGTAGCGCCGGCCCCAGTCGATGACTCCGGTTACCGGCCCGGCTGCCAGAGGCATAGGAGTGGTATGGATGATTTTGTCGCCTTCCTGCCGCATGGCAATGACCGGTATGCCATTCAGGGATCCTGTGTCATAAGGCTGCCCGCCGCTTTCCGGGTAAAAGACGGTTCGGTCAAGCTCAATATCATAGCCACTGTCTGACCTGAGGGTTGTCGTCAGGACTTCAGCGGTAAACTCCCGGCAGTAGGCATTCTGATGGTAGATCTTTAGCGTGGACATAGGCAATGCTCCTTAAAAATTGTTGAAAAAGGTTCATCTGCGTCTGGCAGTTGAACCTTTCGGAAACGTTGCGAAAATTTTAAATTAGGTCCGGACTTTTTTTGATAATCCCGGTGATCGTAATTCCCTGGCGGCGTCTTAAGTCGATAAAATCGCCATTTTTGGTACGGACCACCGGCTTGTTGGCCTCGGTATGGGGCAGGAAGATTACCTCGGCTTGGTTGCCGTCGCTTAAAAGCACATCGTTGCTGAATAAATAGTCGGACATGCGCCTGGCGAAAAGATCGCAGAGGGCTGGGTCCAGCTTTCCGTTCAGGTCCTGCTGCAGTTTGGCGCTGATATCAAAAGGATTGGGATGTTCCGAGTCGCCGCCCAGAGTGTGAAAGGTATCGGCAAGGGCAATGATTCTGGCATACAGATGAATGGAATTTCCCGGCAGCTTTTTGGGGAAGCCTGTACCATCCATATACTCGTGGTGCTGTTCTACGGCCAGAACAATCTCCCGGGGAATCCCTTTCAACGGGCTAAGAATTTCGGCTCCATGTCCGGGATGCATCCGGTACAATTCCTTTTCGGTATCTGTCGTTAGATTCTGACCGCTTTGCAGGGATAAAGGCAGCATGGTCTTTCCAATATCATGCAGCAAGGCGGCAAAGACTAGCTGCTTGATATCAACCGGATTCATTTCCAGCCACTTGCCGATGATGCCGGACACCACAGCTACCGCCAGAGAATGGCGCGCCAGGTAATCGCCCTGATGGTGGTCCTGCAACAGCAGAAAATGCATCGAGCCGTTGGTTTCTACCAATGAATGGTAAACCATGGTGGATGTATCTCTCAATTCTAAAAAAGGCAGTTTTTTTGTGTTCAGATAGGTCTCGAAGATTTGACTGACGCGGTCAGATGTACTGGAATAATTGTTGAAGAATAATTTCTGCAGGGATTTATATGGGATGTTTTTATGGGGGATTGCCGGCAACTTCTCCGGCTCCTGTTTTTGTCTGACCGGTTGGACAGGCAGGGGCTTTATGTTATCATCGGGTTCGGCGATGGTCACCGAGCTGATATTCCAAGGTCCGCTTAATAAAGCGATGAGAGAGCGTGTTAACTTCGTTCCGGGAAAAAGTAATACTTTGTTATTGGCATTAACAACAGGTTTTGCTATCATCATACCGGGTTCAATATCGTGGATTGCCATTTTTTTTGGCCATGCAGCAGGTTCCCCTCCCTTTTTGCTACAATCGCTGCTGACGCTGAATTCGTTAATGTCGGAAGTATAACTTTACAGTAATTCACCGGTGAAAAGAAAAAATCCTGCACTTTTTCCGCGAAATTTAGGATGAATGTCTCAGTCGACCCCGGTCAGATCGAAAGGCGGAATAAAACTTTCTGAGACAGTGGCGCTGCCTTCTTGCATAAAGGCGTTTTCCCAGCCTAAAGCGGCAGCATAATCAACCAGGCGGTCATAGTCGTCGGCCGGCAGCGGGCGGTTAAGGGGCGGCGGGAGTGTCGGCCCCAGGGGCGTGTATTGGTTCATCAGACTGAGATAAACCGAATTGCCGTAAGTATGAAACAGATAACTGATGATATTCTTCGAATCTTCCAGTAATCCCGGCAAGGCCAGATGACGGACGATCATGCCCCGCCGCATGATACCGCTGCCGTCGAAGACCGGTTGGCCGATCTGAGCAGCCATCAGTTCGATGGCGCGGGAAGCATGCCAAAAGTAGTCGGTTGCCTGGGAAAAGAGCCGGGCAGGGCGTTCGCTGTAATATTTCAGATCAGGCAGATAAATGTCCACTTGGCCGGCTAAGGCTTCGATGGTTTCGGGAGCCTCATAGCCGCTGCTGTTATAAACCACCGGCAGGGAAAAACCGGCGGCTTTGGCCCGGTCGAGCGCGTCCAGGATATGGGGCGTCCAGACAGTGGGGGTGACCAGGTTCAGATTATGAGCGCCGTTGGCTTCATGGGCCAGAAAAATTTCCGCCAGCCGTTCAATAGAAATATCTTTGCCCCAGCCCTGGTGACTAATGCAAGCATTTTGGCAGAAAACGCACCGCAGGTTACAGTGAGAAAAAAAGACGGCACCCGATCCCCGCTTTCCTGAAATGCAGGGCTCTTCCCAAAAATGCAGCGCGGCCCGGGCTATGCGGGGACTTAATCCTGCCCTGCAAAAGCCGGTTTGCCCACCCAACCGGTTCACGCCGCAGCGACGGGGACATAATTGACAACGGGCCAATACGTTGCCCAGGTTTTGGATTTTTTCCGCCATGTGCTGTCTGCCTTCCTTAAGTAATCGCATCAATGAATCTTTAAGTAATCGCATCAATGAATCTTTTGTATTGTAACGTAACCTATCGATCAAAAGCAATGAATCCTTTTACGAGATTTCAAAAATATGGTATTTTTTTTGTATGCGGGCAGGAATTTATTACTGATGTCTTGAAAATACATCATACTAAGGAGGGTTGATATGAACCGGATCTTCGTTTTAGTGTTGATATGCCTTATTGTTTTGACTGGGAACGTGACCGTTTATGGCTATAATGCGGACGATTTAAACAAATTGCGCATCACCGGAAGTTGTCCCCGTGGAAATTTAGCCGGCGCCAACCTGCAGGGAATGAACTTAGCAGGAGCCAATCTTGAAGGGGCCAATCTCCAAGGCGCCAATTTATATAGCACTCAATTACGGCGTGCCAATCTGGCCGGCACGAATTTGCGCGATGCCAACCTATCGTACGCCAGCTTGCTTCAGGCTGACCTGCACGGAGCAAAACTGGTCAACGCTGATTTAAGCGGCGCTAAGCTGTCTGAAGCTAACCTGCGAGGCGCCAGTTTACAGTATAGCAGCCTGAAAAATGCCGCCTTGGACAAAGCCGATCTGGCCGGAGCCGTATTAAGCGGCAGTGACCTCTGCGGCGCCAATCTGGCTCAGGCTAATCTGCAGCAGGCCAGATTGGATCAGGCGCTCCTGGAAAGCGCCCATCTGATCAAAGCTGATCTGCGCCAGGCCAACCTGCAAAACACCCGGTTGAAATATGCCCGCCTGCAGGAAGCCAACCTGCAAAACGCAGATTTGCGGGACGCGGATCTTGAACATGCAATCACCGACGGCGCGGATTTTACCAGTGCCAACCTGGTAGGCGCTGTCTGGACGAATGGAGAGAAGCAGTTGACAAATCCATAGCTCATGTAGAATCGGCCGGAATTTTCCGGGAAAACCGTCCTCCGTGTAGACGACGGTTTTTTTATTTTTCGATTTCAATAATTAACCTTTTTTTCAAAAAGTTTCTTAAAGCAGGAAAATTTTTCATTTTATCGAATATTTCCATAGTTGTTCGATTGAGATTATGGAGATAAGCCGTTATTTCCAGGCGAGGAGGGTGCAGAAGGATGAAAGCGGTGGAACAATACCGGGTCTATAGTCCCTTTTATACAGGACAGGCCTGTCGTGAGACAAACGAGGCTCTCTTGGCCAGTGAGGAACGGTTTCGCCTGATTTTTGAATATGCGCCCATCGGCATGCTGATCGCCGACTTTACCGGCAGGTTTGAGCGGGTGAATCCGGCCATGTGCGATCTGATCGGCTACTCCGAGAGTGAGTTATTAAACATGCGGCTTCAGGACATCATTGACCCGGATGACTGGGACGAACGGTGTCTGTCCCGGGAACTGGCCCGCGGCAAGAAAACCCGCATGGTGCTTGAGAAGCGGTTTGTCCGGCAAGACGGTCAGTTTTTGTTTATCCGGCTGTATATTGCGCTGCTCGGAGACCATCAGGGAAATTCCCTGCATTTTATCGGTCAAATGACCGATATCACCGAACAGAAAAAGCAGGAGCGATCCATGCAGCATATGGCCTATCATGATCTCCTGACCGGGCTGGGCAACCGATTGCACTTTCAGGACTGTATCAATGCTGCCCTTGCCAGGGCAAAAACAGCGAACAACAAAATTGGCGTCATATACCTGGATTTAGACCGTTTTAAGCAAATCAACGATTCCGCCGGACATAACGCCGGTGATCAAGCCTTAAAAATTATTGCTGACCGGATCACTGCCTGCGTCCGCAAGACCGATGCCGTCGCCCGCATGGGAGGAGACGAGTTTACCATTCTGTTGACATCGGTGGCCGGCGGCCAGGCGCTGCAAAAGATAGCTGATAAAATTCTGCAGGCGATTGAACAACCCATCCGGATTGATGGCAGGCAGTTTCACGTCAGCGCCAGCATCGGCACAGCGGTATACCCTGCCGACGGGGCCAGCGCCGACCAATTGCTCGGCGTAGCTGACCAGGCGATGTATACGGATAAGCACAGCAAGGGAATAGAACTCTAGAAAAAGATTCCACGGAAATGAAATGGCAAAAAGCATGACTGACTATTTGAAGTGTGATATAGTATACATAACAACATTGCAATAACAGAAAGGAACACATACTATATATGAATAAGAAATATTTGATCCTGCTGATGCTGGCCGTTTTTGCCCTGTCCGCTGTTTTAGGAGGCTGCGGCGGCAAGAAGGGCGAACGGGTTTTGGGCTTAACTCCGGAAGGAGTAATTTCAACTGCGTTTAAGAATGCGAAGGAACAGAACTTTAGACAAGCCGCTACCTATGTGTCGCCGGATTCTCTGTCAGGTACCAAGTCTGTCGCCAACTTGTTAGCCGGAATGTCCGGTAAAGAAATCAAACACACCAATTTGCTGTCGGTGAAAAAAGTAGCTCAGCAAGGCGATTTCGCCGCCGTGATTGTGACGGTTCAGCAAGAGGATAGTTTCAAGCTGAATTTTCAGGCCGTTGGTCTGGAGCGAATTAATGATGAATGGTATATCGTGTCCAATGATCAAATCCTGGAAAATGCTAAATATAGAGTACTTGCCCAATTGCTGGCCAATATCTGAGGTCCGGGAGACTGTACAAATCATTTTGATTTGTACAGTCTCCTTTTTTTGTTTTGCGGCATATGCTATAGCATCAATAAAATGCAGGAGGTTTGCTGTACATGTCTGTCAATGAAGCTGACCGCCATCATGAACTGCCAGATAATCGCGATGAACGGAATTTCGTTCATGTGCATACTTATACTGCCGAAACTGGCGTTGCCAATTCCCATCAGCATGTAATCACCGGTGTCACCGCTCCGGCCCGGGCCGAAGGGCGATCCCATGTCCATCGCATTCGGGTCAGGACTTCCTTTGTGGATGGACATTGGCATTGGTTTGATCTGGTCACTGATACGGCTACGAATTTTCAAACCCAGCACGCTCACTATTATGCCGGTGTCAGCAGCGTGCAGGCCGGCCATTCTCACCCCGTCAACGGCGTTAGCGGTTTAGCCACGAATCTGGATATCTGTTCGGCTGTCTACAATCGCCCGGACGAAGAGGAAGAATAAGAGCCCCTAAGAGGCTGCCGGCGGCAGCCTCCCTGTTTTGGAACGTCAGAGTATAACCAAATTGCCTTTCGCTGCATATCTTATTCCATGACATTGCTGAGAGCCTGTTGCAAAACCCATCTGCAGCCTCGAATCTGGAACCGTTCAAAAGGGTTCAGATTCGAGGCAAGAGAGACGCGCTGCGTCTCCGCACAGCTCAGATGACCTTTCGCTTTTGAGAGATCAGCTACTATTAGCACTCTCTGAAAAGTCGTGAATTCTGATTGCAGCGCGGCGAGGACGCGCGAACGGCGCAGATGAGCCTTTTTCAACGGTTCCCTAGGAGCGAGGGGGGGATGGATAACTGTGTGCGGAATTGCGGGATGGATTGATTGGGAACAAGAGGTAAACGGGCAGCGCCAAATCCTGGATCGCATGGTGGCAACGCTGGCCCGGAGGGGGCCTGATGCCTGCGGTACGTATTTTTCCCAGTGCGCGGCGATTGGTCACCGGCGTCTGAGCGTGGTAGACCCGGAAGGCGGCAAGCAGCCAATGATCCGGTGGCGCGGGAACCATGCCTATATTATTACTTATAACGGAGAACTGTATAATACGTCGGAGCTGCGCCAGGAATTGGAGGCTAAAGGCTGCCGGTTTACAACCACATCCGATACCGAGGTGCTGCTGCAGTCCTATATTGAATGGGGGCCTGACTGTGTCCGGCGGCTGAATGGAATTTATGCCCTCGGGATATGGGACGAAAAACAGGAAACATTATTTTTGGCCCGTGACCGGATCGGCGTAAAGCCATTGTTTTATGCCCAGCGGGGCAAGGCGTTGCTGTTTGCTTCAGAGCTAAAAGCCCTGTTGGCTCATCCGGCGGTAAAACCGGCAATAGATCGGGAAGGTCTGGCGGAAGTCCTGATGCTCGGGCCGGCCCGCACACCGGGACATGGCATTTTCCGGGACGTATATGAACTAAAGCCCGGGCATTCCCTTGTATACAACCGGGAAGGCCTGTTTATCGAGCAATATTGGAAGCTGGTGAGCCAGCCCCATGAAGATAGCTTTGAAACGACTACAGCCAAGATACGGGAAATCCTCCTGGATGCCGTAGAGAGGCAGCTGGTTTCCGATGTGCCTCTGTGCACCTTGTTGTCAGGGGGGCTGGATTCCAGCACGATTACGGCCATTGCCGCCCTGGCTTACAAGCGGGAAGGCAGGGCGCCGATTCATTCCTTTGCGGTAGATTATGTGGA
This sequence comes from Acetonema longum DSM 6540, assembly GCF_000219125.1. Taxonomy (NCBI): domain Bacteria; kingdom Bacillati; phylum Bacillota; class Negativicutes; family Acetonemataceae; genus Acetonema; species Acetonema longum. The sequence goes on along the minus strand of NZ_AFGF01000049.1, from coordinate 24,520 downwards.
TAATGATCAATATTTTTTGCCGGACAGTTTTCAGCCTAATGCGGACCGGCCTTGGGCCCGTAAGGTGGCAGACTATTATCAGACCGACCACACAGAGATTATGATCGACACGCCGGAGTTGGCCGAGGTTCTTGAGGATGCGGCGATAGCCCGGGACCTGCCCGGCATGGCTGATGTGGATACATCCTTGTATCTGTTTAGCCGGGAAATCAAAAAGCATGCCACAGTGGGTCTATCCGGCGAATGCGCCGATGAGGTATTCGGCGGGTACCCCTGGTTTCGCCGGCAGGACATGATTCAGGCCAATACCTTTCCCTGGGCAACCTCGCCGGCTATCCGCCGCAAATGGATTCTGCCGGAAGTGGCGAAATATATCCGGGCTGAGGAGTATGTCAGGGACCGGTATGAGCAGGCCTTGGGGGAAGTGTCTCGCCTGGAGGGGGAAGACCCGGTGGCAGCCCGGATGCGGGAGATCTTCTATTTGAGTCTGACCCGGTTTATGCCCACTCTGCTGGATCGCAAAGACAGGATGAGCATGGCTTTCGGCTTGGAATTAAGGGTGCCGTTCTGCGACCACCGGTTGGTAGAATACGTCTGGAATGTTCCCTGGTCTATGAAGAACTATCAGGACCGGGAAAAAGGACTGCTGCGCCATGCCCTGACGGGATTGCTGCCGGAGGATGTATTATGGCGCAAAAAGAGTCCCTACCCTAAAACCCATAATCCCTTGTTTTTGGATATCGTAAAGCGGCGGGCCCTGGCGATTCTATCCGATCCTGCTACGCCCATCCGCCAGGTGATTCACCTGGACGGCGTAAAAGAAATTGCCCAGTCCGGCCTGGCCAACAGCAATATACCCTGGTTTGGCCAACTGATGAGCGGGCCGCAGTTATTCGCCTATATCATCCAGCTTGACGCCTGGATGAAAGAATACCGGGTGCAGCTGGTCTGACCTATTTGAAAATGTTAAAGTCAGGGGTTCTGCCATGAATTCCTGACTTTTTTGCATGAAGCGCTGCATCAGACGAAAAAATGGTTCTTTAGTCCTAAAACAGTTCTGTAGTCCTAGCAGGAAACTGTCGAATTATCAGAGAAAATAGTAAGGGCATAGAAGGGAGGACGGCTGTATGGCAGTGATAGTCCTAATCGTTATACTGGTGGCTGGGGCCGCCTATTGGTTTTTCAACCGGCCTGAGGAAAATCCGGCCCGGGAGATTCTACTGCAGGTCGAATATATCATGCATGAAGGGGAAAGTGCGGATATAGCCTATGAGCGGGGCTGCCGGCAAGCCAGGCAGAAAAGCAATGATCTGCTGGCTTCCTTGATTTCACGGCAGCTTACCGAACCGCGGCGGCTCAGCCTGGGAGAGAGGATCGCTTTTGTCGCCGCCGGCTGCGGCGAGTTTTTGGTGATGGAGAATAGAAAAGAGCCCATTGCTTCCGGCGTTCGGATGAGCCTCAAAGTGCGGGTTATCCCGGCAATGCAGCGAGTGCAAAAACTCATCCGGCTGGCGGAAGATCTGTTGATTGTTCAAGAATTTGACACACTGCAGAGCCAATTCGAACAAAACCGGCAGGAATTGGCGAAATGGAAAGAGAAAACGCCTGTGAACGGATCGGAGCAGCAGGCTGCAGAATTCCGGAGTAATGAAGTCAGTTTTCAAAAGCTATTATTTGAAGAACGGATTTTTTGGCTGCGGCATTTACAACAGCCGGAAACAGTGATTAACGCCTGCAGCCGCATGCTGGAACTGGATGGAGAAAACCGGACGGCATATATTGAACGCGGCCGGGCCTATATCAGGCTTAAACTGTTTGATGAAGCCCAAAGCGATCTGGATAAAGCCGCGGCCCTGACGGAGGACCAGACGGCAGTTGGGATGGCCCGTGCGGAGTTGCTGGATGAGAAAGGCCAACTGACAGAAGCTATTGCAGAATTAACCGGGATGCTGGAACAGAATCCGACACCGGCAGTTTTTTTGCGGCGGGGGGAGATTTACGAAAAAATGAATCAATACTCCCAGGCGATGGAGGATTACACAGAGACGCTGAAACTGGAACCGGATTATATAACCGCTTATATTAAACGGGCTTTCATGCGGGAAATAAAAGGACAGACCCAGGAAGCGCTGGAGGATTTGACCTCTGTCCTGGCGAGAGATCCATATCATCTGGATGCCCTCAACCTCCGGGCCCGCCTCCTGGACAACCAGGGCCAACCGGAGTCTGCTCTGCTTGATTTAAACCAGGCTATCCTCATTGAACCGGATGATGTGACCAGCCATAATAACCGGGGCAACTTGCACTATCAGGCCGGACGACTGGAACTGGCAATCAACGATTATAATAAGGCGATTTCCCTTGCGCCGGCTGATGCCGACAGCTATTTCAACAAAGCCCGGGCATTGGAAAAGCAGGGGCATATGATTGAGGCGGTAGAAGCGTATAAACTCTTTTTGCGCTTCGCTCCGGCCAATGATCTTGCGGCTGAGAGAGTCCATGCGAAATTGAAAATGTTATTGCGGGATCAATAGCCGGGACTTTTTGCATATGCCGGAGTCCCGGTCGGTGGGACCTGAGGTCAGTTTTGAAGTAGAACGGGTTTGTCATGCAGGAGAGATGAAAAGTGCAGCGAATTTTGCAAAAGGATATCGATTTGCAATAAGGCAATGGCAGGTGAAAGGAGAGTCGCCATGTCTCAATTTTATAAACGGCATGCCGGAGAAAATCCGTGGCTAAGCGTGGCAGCCGATGCCAGCTGGACCTATGTAGAGCCGGCAGAGGCCTTGCTTTGGCGGGGTGGCCCCGGCGGACTATTTTTTAAAGATATTTTGGCGGGTAAGTTGAAAGAGCTGAACCCTGGCGCGATGGATCAGCGGGATATGCTCAATGAAATCATTACCCGCTTTGACAGACTGCCAACCACTTTGGAGGGCAGTCGTTTAGCGTTGTCCTGGCTAAAAGGGGAATTGACCGGCGCCCGGTATTTTTCCCGCAGGGTCCGCCTGATTGACTTTGATCATCCGGACAACAACGTATATCATATGACGAATAACTGGCAGTACAGCGGCCTTGACTCGGATAAAAGCGAACTGGTTCTGCTGGTAAATGGCATTCCCGTAAGTCTGATCGCAGGTCAGTCCTCGGAGGACCCGGACCGCAGGGTGAGGCTGGTAGAACGGTTTATTTCCCTGGAAACCAAGCTGCCCCATTTGTTCAAAGTCTTGCAGCTGATTCTGTTTCCTAGTCCTGAACGGTTATGGCTGGGTCTGCCTTTTCAGCTGGAATCGCAAGGCCTGACCTGGCGGAAACCGGCAGCCGGCCAAGAACCGGCGGAATGGCTGTCCGGGATGTTCGCCCCTGCGCGCATTCTCGGGCTGCTGCGTCATCTCCTGTTTATCAAGACTGATGACCGGCCGGCTAAACTGGCCTTGCGCCAATATCAGGCCGAGGCAGTGGAACAAGCGCTGCAGGGAGTGAGACAGGCGCTGCGCAAGATCGAAAGAAAGCAGCGGGGTCTTTTCTATTTGGCGCAAGGCAGCGGTAAAACCCTTACGATCATGGCCACAGCCGCCAGGCTGCTGTCGAATGAGGAAAAACTCGCCCTGTCGGTCCTGATTTTCGCCGATCCTAATGAAATTGATACCGGTATGCTGCCAAGCATGGAGGGACCCTATCCGGTCAGAATCGCCGGCAGCGCTAAAGAACTGCAGGCTGTTTTAGCCTCTGACTACCGGGGTCTCCTGATCTCTCCCCGGGAATTTGCCACGGCCCTGTCACCTGGCACGAATGAGCGCGAGAATGTAATAGTTTTGGTTGATGAGGCCCAGCGAATTTTTACGACTTCTATTGCCGACCAAATTGAGGCCGCGTTGCCGAATGCCATTCTGATTGGCTGTACCGGATCTCCTTCCGCCAAAACAGACAAAATCCAGGCGGTTTCCCTGTACGATGCCGCCCAGGCTCTGACCGACAGGATTCTTACAACCGTTTGCTATGATATGGCGCCACCGGCTATCCGGGTTCAGCCGGATACCTTGTATAAAGAGTTTATTAGAAACCCTGCTTTTGAGGGAAGCTGCGATATCTGCACTCTGAATTGCAGTCTGGAGATGACCGGGCATCTGGCCGCAGCGGTGAAAAACCGGGAACGGGTGGAACAGGCGGCGGAATATATTGCCCGGCACTTTACGGAAAAAGTCCAGCCTTTTGGCCGAAAGGCTATTTTAGTGGCCTATGACAAGGAAGCCTGCGGGTTATATAAAAAGGCTCTGGACAAACATCTGCCGGCTGGATTCTCCCAGGTTATCTACTCAGCCGGCAGGAAAGACAGTTTGGCGGTGAAAGAGTATTACCGCACCACCTATGATGAACAAAGACTGCGCAAGGCTTTTGCCCAAACAACCGATGCGCCTCACATTCTGATTCTGACCGATAAGCTGCTGACTGGATTCCATTGCCCGGATCTCAACGTGCTTTATCTGGATAAGCCCTTGAGAGATCATATCCTGGTGCAGGTATTGTCGCGGATCAATCAGTCCGGCAATAAAGAAGCCGGGGTAGTAGTGGATCTTCTGGGGCTGTTCGATGCTGCAAACGAACTGACCCGGGATATTTTCCCTGACGGACTACCCGGATTGCAGCCGCTGGAGGCTATTCATCAGCAGTTTGGCGATCTCATAAGAACCATCGGTCTCCACCAATATGCGGATCTGGTTGCCGGACCGGAAGCCGGGCAGCCATCCCGGGAGCAGGCTGTGGAGTATTTCCTGGATGACTCCCGGCGTCAGGCATTTTTCGCTTGTTTCCGTCAACTGCAGTCCTGGTATGACTTATTGCATCCGTCGGCGCTTCTTATGCCTTATTTAACGGAGTATAAGATGCTGGCTCAATTATATGGTCTGGTGTATAATGCCTACAACACAGAGTCCCGGACGGAATTTACCGTGAAAACGGCAGGGTTGTTCCCTGAAAACCGCAGACAATGGATGAAGGAATTGCCGGGAACTTTGGCTGAACTGAACGAAGCGGAACTGGATAAGTGGAAAAGCGGACCGGAGCCGGCAACGATAAAAGTGATTCAAATGTGGAAATTTATATCAAACATAACCATCCAGCCGAAACGGATTTCTCCTGAACAGATCATGCTCAGGGAGCAGACTGATTGGCTGGTTCAGCTCATGCAGTCCGGGCAAAAAAATCCTCAGGAGGCTCTAACGGCGCTCTCAGAGATGGTCGGACAATATCTCTTTGATGAGCAGTTACGGCGGAAGGCCGGTATCGATACGAATGTCTGCACCCTGTACAAAACCTTGAAAACGTTTACTTCCGATCTGAATATGAAGCGGGTTTCCCGCCTGGATGCCATCCTGCGCCGGAATCCTGACTATTTATGGAATCCACGGCAATTTGCCCGGGTGCACACTGACTTATGCCTGGAACTTTTGCCGCTGGTAGGGCCTGATCGGTTTGTGGATGCGGCGAATACCGTCATTTATCTCCCTCGTACCGAAATCCCTGGAAGGAATTAGGTTTGCACTGGGGCGTCCCATGCGGTACAATATGTAAGGTGTGCCTTGGAACCTTGGAAAGGGTGAGTACGTGGAGTTTTTAACGGAATTTTTTCAGAGCTACGGACTTGTTGGATTGTTTATTGTAGCTTTTGTCGAATCTTTTATATCCCCGATACTGCCTGATGTTGTATTGATCCCGATGGCGCTGGCCAATCCGGAGCAGGCGATTTTTTATTCGGTTGTCGCCACTGTCGCCTCGGTGTTGGGCGGTTTTGTCGGTTATTTTATCGGGGCCCGGTTTGGCATTCCTCTGGTGAAAAAAATGGTGCCGGCGGCTCAGGTAGAGTCGATTCGCGGCTGGATTACCACTTATGGGGGCTGGGCGATTTTCCTGGCGGCAATGGCGCCCATTCCTTATAAATTTGTCAGCATCAGCGCCGGAGTTTTCCGGGTGAATATCGTTGTCTTCGTGATGGCTTCCGCCCTGGGCCGGGCCAAGAGGTTTGTGATAGAGGGCGTCCTGATCTACCTCTACGGCAATCAGGCCGTCGAATTGATTGCCAAATTGTCCGATGACATCCTGATCGGTTCGCTGGTGATCGCCGCGGTGGCGATTGGGATGTATGGCTATAAGAAGTGGAAGCAGAAGACCCAATAAAAATAAATCCCGCAGTCACTGCAAAGACGGGCAGTTGCTGCGGAATTTTTTTTGATGTCTGATCAAATCAGGCGATCAGGATTGGGTTTCAGCAAATCACTTTTGCATTTGTTGCAAAGTCGATCGCGGGAAATCAGGTCGCCGCATTTTTCGCAAGGATAGGTGATCCTGAAACTGCCGTATAATTTGCCGGCTTTATTGAATTCCAGGATGGTTTTCACTTTAAGGCCGGTTGCTTCGGCGATTTCAAATACGGAAGCAGAATCCCGATCCAGCCTGTTCATGAAGTCGTGGATAATGGCAATGTCCTTTTCCTGCTGACTGTTGCAGTCCGGACAAATGCCCTTCCAGTTGTCGACATAAAGCACCCCGCAAAGCGGGCAGTTCATTAATTTCATTGCACACACCTCATTAGTTCGATTATCAGTGAATAAAGAGTTTTTAGCTTGCTAAAAGACTGCTTTTTTGTAGAATAAACGATCATTTTATAAACTTCGACAGATTTTACGCCTTTTTAAATTATTATACACTGCCCAGGCTAAGTGGGCATGGGCCTTAAGTCCTATCTCTGTCTTAGAATATTATTGAGAATTATGATTACGCAGGATTAGGATCAAACAACGTTGAAAGAGATTAGCAAGCAACTGTTGAAAGATTCAGTAGAATAAGGAGTGACGGAAGATGAAACCAGCGGTTTTTATTACGGGACTGATACCGCAAGTGGCCTATGAATTGTTGTCCCGGCAGTTCACGGTAACCATGCATCAGGATACCCGGTTATTGACCAAGCAGGAAATCATCAGCGGATTGGCGGGAAAAGACGCGCTTCTCTGCCTATTGTCCGACAGCATTGACGCCGAAGTCATCCGGTCAAATCCGAATTTAAAAATTATCGCTAACTATGGCGCCGGTTTTAATAATATCGACGTAGCCGCGGCTACTGCCGCCAAGATTCCGGTAACCAACACGCCGGCCGTATCCACCGAAGCCACGGCTGATCTGACCATGGGGCTCCTTATCGCCATCGCCCGCCGGATTGTGGAGGGGGATAAAACCACCCGGAGCGGTAAGTTTACCGGCTGGGCGCCTCTGTATCATCTGGGGGTGGAGGTCACGGGTAAGACCCTGGGCATTATCGGCTTGGGAAATATCGGCAAGGCCGTGGTCAAGCGAGCCAAGGGCTTTGACATGCCCGTTATCTATTGGAACCGCACCCGGCTGAACCCTGAGCAGGAAAAGACCCTGGGGGTCGAATACAAACCCCTGGAAGAAGTGATCCGGCAGGCGGATTTCCTTTCACTGCATCTGAGTTTCCATCCTTCCCTTAAACATATGATCGGAGCCAAAGAACTGGCCGGTATGAAACCGTCCGCCTATCTGATCAATGCCGCCAGGGGGCCGCTGGTGGATGAGGCAGCTTTGCTTGCGGCTCTGCGCAGCAAAACGATTGCCGGCGCCGCTCTGGATGTATACGAATTTGAACCGAAGGTGACCCAGGGGCTGGAGGAACTGGATAATGTGATCCTTTGCCCCCATCTGGGCAATGCCTCGGTGGAAACCCGCAACGCCATGGCCGAGATTGCCGCCGGCAACATTATCGCCGTCCTGAACGGGGAAAAGCCCAAGACCTGTGTGAATAAAACGATATACGAATGACTGCTATACCGGTCTAGAGGAAAGTGACCCCTTGTATCCAGAATCATTCTGGTACGAGGGGTCATTTTTGATACATCTGGATTTAGCGACGGACCCGAAAGAAGGAGAGTTAATCAGAACTGCTGTCTTTGCCGCCGTATACTTTCTTCAATAAGGTCGATTTGCGCAATGCCGGGCAGCCGCATGTCTGGGTGGCGTCCGCAGCCCGCAGGGCATCCAGCACGAGGAGTCCCATCCGGGGCGCGTCCTGCTGGAAAATATCGGCCAGGTCGGCATGCCGCCAATCCTTGACCACTCCTTCCCCGTAGTTGACTACCAGGTACACGCCCGCATAACAGGCGCCGATCTCCCGGGCCAGGTATACTTCGGGGCAGAGGCTCTGGCCGACAATGTCGCCGTGGCCGCGGTACATGGCAATTTCCGCCGGGCTCTCAAAATGGCGCCCATCGGTAACCATATATACCCCGCGGGGGAACACTCTCCCCAGGGGCTGGTTCCCGGCCGCAGTCACCAGCTGGCGGTGAAGATCCGGGCAGATTGCCTGCCGCATCACCAGGAGATAATGGCCTTCCAGCCCCACATCCTTCCGGACGGACTGATCGATATAATCGGTAGGCACGACAATATCCCGGAGGTCTAACAGGTGGTTGATGCTGCCCACGCCGCCCTCGGCAATGATTTTTTTGACTCCCGCTTCTCGCAGCACCCAGAAAAGCTGACGGGAGGCGTCAGCCCGGCCGACCCCGGACCGCCAGCCGTGCATCCGGCAGGTCAAGACCCGTTTATCCCCCAGGGTAAACAGGGTAAAGGCCGGACTTGTACCGTACGGGGTATCAAAGACCAGATTTTGTTCCAGAACTGTTACATCCGGCTGGTTCAAAGCGCCGGGAAAATCCGTCCCCAGCGTTCCTGAACCGCCGATCACGGCGTAGGCTGCTGCCGGTACCGTCATATTCATATTTATTTCCCCTCCTCAAAGCACCGGATGATCCGGTAGCAGGTATCCCGTTCCGCCGGGATTTTGCCGGCAGCGCGAATCATCCGGACCATCGCCGCCACCGACATTTCATAAGCGACTCCTGCCGCCCGCACCACATTTTCCTCCAGCATAATGCTGCCCAGGTCATTGGCGCCAAAAGCCAGGGTTATCTGCCCGGTCTGCTGCCCCTGAGTCAGCCATGATCCCTGTATGTGGGGGATATTGTCCAAAAACAGCCGTGCCATGGCAAGGGTGCGCAGATATTCCCAGGCCGAGGCCTTCTCGCCGCCCAGGGCGGTGTTTACGGGCTGAAAGGACCAGATGATAAAGGCGCGAAACCCGCCTGTTTCATCCTGAAGCTCCCGGATTTTCCGGAGATGCTCCACCCGCTGGGTCAAAGACTCGCCCAATCCAATGACCATGGTGGCCGTTGATGCGATCCCTAACTGATGCGCCGTCCGCATCACTTCCAGCCAGCGGCTGGCGCTGATTTTGCGGGGACTGACCCGCAGGCGCACCGCATCCTCCAGGATCTCCGCGCCGCCTCCCGGCAGGGAATCCAGTCCGGCAGCCTGAAGCCGGGTCAGCGTTTGGCTCAGGCTCAGCCCTTCCCGCCGGGCAATGGCGTCGATTTCAGCCGGAGACAGGGAATGGACGGTAATGTGGAACCGCTCCTTGATGCCGTGAAAGAGACCGGTAAAATAGTCAAGCCCAAGGGCAGGATTCAGGCCGCCCTGGAGCATGATCTGCGTGGCTCCCGCCGCCACCGCCTCGGCGATTTTGGCGTAGATGGACTCATGGTCCAGCACATATCCCGCCGCGTGTCCGGGCTGCCGGAAAAAGCGCAAAAACGGCACTCGCTCTCACAGATATTGGTGTAGTTGATGTTGCGGTCAACAATAAACGTCACGGTATCGCCGGGGTGAAAGCGCTGCCGCACTGTGTCGGCAGCCACCCCCAGTTCCAGAATGTCGCCTGACTTCAACAGAGCTTCCGCCGCCGGCGGTTCCAGGCGGCGCCCGTTTGCAATCGCCGCCAGGTCAACCTTTGTGTCCATGTTATACCTCCGCAAAATTCAGCCGGGTTACCGGCGGGCAAACCTCCAGCGTATGGGCCCGCCGATAATATTCCAGCAGTCCCGCTTGCTGCTCGCCGCTGAAATCAAACTCCAGGCTCAGAAAATAGTCCTCCAGAAAGGCAGCGTCATAGATTTCCCACTTCGCCGCCTCCCGGGCCACCGTGCCCAGCCGGTCCAGGCTGTAGCGCATCGATCCGAGCAGGGAGCGGCACACATCCCGCACAAGCTGCGGCTGATTTTGCGCAAACTCCCGCCGCACCGCCCAGACGGCAAAGACCATTTTCCGTCCTGTCATCGCCAGCCATTCCTGCCCGAGATCGTACAAGGCCAGATCTTCGGATTTCCGGTAAGCGGCCTGCAGTGCAGGGTCGCCAATCAGCAGGGCCGCTTCCGCTTCCCGCAGCATGTCCGGCAGCTCCGGCGGGCAGGTGAAATATTCCGGACCGAGCTGGTAGCGGTCCCTCAGGATGATCTTCAGGAGGGCCTGGGAGGTTGCCGAAGTGTTGGTCAGCGCTAAGGGCTGCTTGTCCAGGCCGGCAATCGGCCGCCGGCTGACCAGATAAACGGATTTGACCGGCCCGTTGCAGCTGATAGACAGGCCGGGCAGCAGCAGCAAATCGTCCTGATGGCGGGCGTACTCAATAGAGGAAATGGGCGAAATGTCCAGCCGCCCTTCCGGCAGCCAGCGGTTCAGCTCCGCCGGCGTGCCTTTGGTCAATTCCACATCCAGGAGCACATCGTTTTTCACTAAGCCGTAATACAAAGGGTAGCAATTGAGAAACTGGATATGACCGACTCTAGGACGCACCGGCCACACTCCCTTCGTAGGTACGGAGCACATTATAGACCGTATCCCGCTCGGCCGGGACATACCCCGCCTCCCGGATCAGTTTCAATAAGTCCTCTTTGGTAATCCCCTGGGCAGTCTTGGCCCCGGCGGCATGGGTAATCTTTTCTTCCATCACCGTACCGTCGAGGTCGTCCACGCCGAAAGTCAGGGATACCTGGGCCAAAGGCACGCTCAGCATGATCCAGAAGGCTTTGATGTGCGCAAAATTATCCAGCATCAGGCGGGCGATGGCAATGGTTTTTAAATCCTCCCAGGCAGTCGTCCGCCGGATCTCGGACAACCGGGTATTTTCCGGGTGAAACGGCAGGGGGATAAAGGACTGAAAGCCGCCGGTCTCGTCCTGAAGGGCCCGGAGGGCCAGCAGGTGATCGATGCGTTCCTCAACGGTCTCAATATGGCCATACAGCATGGTGGCGTTGGTTTTCAGCCCCAGCCGGTGGGCGGTGCGCATAACTTCCAGCCATTCCTCGCCGCTGGCCTTTTTGGCGCATAATTCCGCCCTGACCCGCGGGCTGAACACCTCCGCGCCTCCGCCCGGCAGCGACCCCAGCCCCGCTTCTTTTAAAGCCGCCAGCACTGCCTGGACGGACATCCCGGAAATTTTGGCGAAATAAGCGATTTCCACCGCGGTAAAAGCCTGGATGTGAAGATGGGGATGGGCCTGATGCAAACGGCGGATCATATCCAGGTAATACGCAAAGGGCAAATCCGGATGGAGGGAGCTCACGATGTGTAATTCCGTCAAATCCGGCAGCGCCGCCGCCTGGCCGGCGATTGCCATAACCCGCTCGGGGTCCATCACATAAGCCTCCCGGGCGTCCTTGTCCACGCCAAACGCGCAGAACTTGCAGCGGGACATGCAGATATTGCTCAAATTGATATGCCGGTTCACATTAAAGTATACCTGCTCTCCTGTCTTTCTCTGCTTTACCTGCCGGGCCAACTTTCCCAGCCAAAGCAGATCCTGGCTCTCGTACAGCAGCAAGCCGTCCGTCTTGGTCAGGCGCTCGCCGCGAGCCACTTTTTCTGCAATTGTCGCTAAATCTTGGTTCATGGTTTCCAATCTCCTCGAGAAAATTTCTTTTCGGAAAGGTATTTATTTACAAATTTCCTGTTCCTCTAACCTTATTCGCCTTTATACCAGGTTTTCCTCCAATATTTTCTGGTGCGGCCCTCTTCCGGACTGTTTCCGGCCCAGACACAGACTGCCGACGCCACAGCTATTGATTGCCTTCCCGGAAAGGAATAAATCACATCTGCGTTAACGGGAAAAAGAAAAAGCACAAAATTCTTGACAGACCCCAGGAGAACTCCTGCGGCTAAAACCCGAAGATTCGTGTGAATAAGACTATTTATGAATGACGGTTATAGCCGGTCCGGTTGATGGGGCAGAAGCACATGCCAGCCGGTCTGCGAGCTGCTGGATTCTATTGTATAGCGGACCGGCCTGCCATACCTCTCCCACGTCTGGTTTAAGTTGACCGGCTGTTCCGGGGATACATCCTGGCCGGTTTCTATGGCCGCTCCGGCTGAAACCGGCTTCGGAAGAAGGACGGCGGTTCGCATCCTGTTGACGAGAATAAAGGCTGCAGCCGCCAGAAGACGTGACATAGGAAGTCCCTCCCCAATGCTCTTTAATGGATAATATGACGAAGATGCGGCAGATGCTCCCGCTGTAACAGACAAAAAAAGGCTGCATGCGCTTGAATAAGCGCATGCAGCCTTTTAACTGTGAGAAGGGAGCGCGTTGTCAGATATACCGGCGTGCTCCCAGGTATCTTGATTTGTAATAATTTTCGTCCAGAGAGGAAATCGTGACTTGTTTTGCGCCGGAACCGGCGTGGACGAATTTACGGTTTCCCAGATAGAAACCTACATGGGAAGCCCCCGGTTTGTAGGTGGTAAAGAAGACCAGGTCACCGACCTGCAGGTTGGATTCCTTGATCTTGGCGCCGGTGTTATACTGTTCGGCCGCTGTACGGGGAATGGTGATACCATGCTGCTTCATTACATATTGGGTAAAGCCGGAGCAGTCAAACCCTTTCGGAGTCGAGCCTCCCCATACGTAGGGGACGCCCATATATTTCTGAGCCGTATTCACAATGGCCAGGCCGGTCTTAGCGGCGCCTTTGGAATTCGTTGTCGCGCCTAAAGTGTCATTGGCCCGAACCGGTTTGTCATCCGATTGGCTCAGATTGTTGAATAAGGAGCCAATTAACAGGCCCAGCAAAACATCAATTATGCTTCCGCCCGAGCCGGAAGAAGCCTGAGTCTTTGATGTTTGTCCCAAAAGATCGCTGATCGAAAAGGCGTAGGCAGGTGTAGCCGGCACGAGCAGGGCGACGCTCAGACTGAATAGCAGCACGAAAGTAATCGGTAATTTGCATTTGTGCATTCGTCGAGCCTCCTGTTTCATTAGTTTACATAATGTGTTTATCATATCATATCAGGTGAAATTCGACAATGTAAAAAAATTGCCAGGATGGCAGGAGAGGAAAAGATTAGAGCGGCAAAGAATATAATAAAAAATAGGCAGGTGAGATATATGAGTATAGCCACGACGAACATGGCGCCTCTGATTCACAAGGCAGCGGCAGCCCATTATTTGACCCGTGATGAGCTGGAATTGATCCTGAATGATGACGGCTGCAACGATGCCTTGTTCCGGGCTGCCGATAAGGTGCGTCGGCAGTATGTGGGCGATGAGGTGCATTTGCGGGGGTTGATCGAGTTTTCGAATATCTGCAGGCAAAACTGCTGCTATTGCGGCTTGCGGCGGGATAACCCCCATGTGCGCCGCTACCGGCTGGCGGAAGATACGATTGTGGACTTCGCAGCCAAAGCTGCTTCTTATGGCTATAGGACCGTGGTTTTGCAGTCGGGAGAAGACGAATATTTTACTGTGGAGCGAATCTGCTCGGTGGTCCGCCGGATCAAGGAGTTCGGTCTGGCGATTACTCTGAGTATTGGCGAGAAATCCTTCGCCGAATATCAAGCCTACCGGGAAGCCGGCGCCGACCGTTATCTCCTGCGGATTGAAACGACCGACCGGCAGCTGTACGAAGACCTGGATCCCGGCATGGAGCTGGCCAACCGGGTGCGGTGCCTGGACGATTTGCGCACCCTGGGTTATGAAGTGGGGACCGGCTGTCTGGTAGGACTGCCGGGACAGACCATGGCTTCCCTGGCTGACGATATCCTGTATTTTCGGGCTCTTGACGCGGATATGATCGGGATCGGACCGTTCATTCCCCATCCCGACACGCCTTTGGCAGCGGCAAAAGGCGGCGATGTAATTCTGAGTATGAAGGTTATGGCCCTGATTCGCCTGCTGCTGCCTTACAGCAATATCCCGGCCACAACGGCGATGGAGACCCTGCACCCTAACGGCCGGATACTGGCTCTCCAGAGCGGCGCCAATGTGGTTATGCCTAACGTGACCGAAGGCGAATACCGGCAATGGTATCAGCTATATCCCGGCAAAATTTGCGTCAATGATACGCCGGCCCACTGCCGCTCCTGCATTACCGGTAAAATCGCAGCCATCGGCCGCCCAGTCGCGACGACTCACGGATTTCGTCAGCGTAATTCCTCTCATAACGCAATATGATAGTGATTATAATAATAAAGCCGCGATCCCAAGACGGAATCGCGGCTTCATTATTATAAAATGTCTCAAACTATCTGCGGCCTCGAACCAGGGCCCTTTTCAACGGTCCCCTCCTTTTCGAGTTAGCCAGCTGACTAACTCCTGCCCATCATGGACGCCGTGGCGCGGCACCCAGCCTTTTTTGTCCAGCCAATGGCGCACCGCGGCCTCTGATTCCGGTCGGATCAGGAGGACCTGGGGGCCAGCCCGGCCAATGACCGCGTTGGCTAGTTTAGACTGGGCCAGCAGTTCTTGCGCCATGATCTCAGATTCGCAGGCCAGGATCAGGCAGCGGGCCAAAAGAGTCCGGTCAAAGGCCGCCCCCCAGGTGAGGATCATCTGCCGGACATTATCCGGGATGGGGGATTTGCTGAACTCTTCCAGCTTAGCCAACAGTTGGTCAATGCTGCCGCCGGCTTTTTGCGCCGCAATCAGCCGGTCACGGGAGAATCTTCCCTGGTAGAGGTAATCTTGGACCTGGCCGGCGGTAAACACGGCTAACAGCCATAATAATTCCGGATCGGCAGCCCGGGGCAGGAAAAAAGAGAGATCGGGCTGGATGATCAGGTCCCGGCCAATTGTTCCCTGATTCGCTGCCGAGTCCCAGGCGGCAAGCAGGTTCTCAACCTCCGGCAGAATTTTTTCCGTTTGTCCTGCCGTATGAATCAGGCGGTGAATTTCCATCTGTTTGCGGCCGGCATGATGAGGCCACCACCGGGCCAGGGATTCGCCCACCGGGCTCAGGCGCCAGAAAGGGCGGCTTTGCCGGGAGTTTTGCTGGGACCAGGGAGTATGCTGCTCAGCTGTGGTTTTTTCAAAGAATCCCAGGTAGTGCAGAGCCTCAAACAGCAGCGTGTAGTAAGAGCATTCCGTGTCAAAGGCATCCAGATATTGACGCCTTTTAGCCGCCATCATCGGCAGGAACAAAGCTGCGCCTGTGCGCCATTGCCGCCGCTGCTCCAGGCCGGCGCTCAGCAGGCTCTGGACATAATCCAGATGTTCATGCGTGGAGTAGGCCAGGGCTTTTAGCCAGTGGCGCCACAGCCACAGCAGTTTTCTCGAATAAGGAAGGACCAGGTATTGCCGCCATTTGGCTTCATGCAGCAGCAGCCGCTGCGTATCGTCTTCATCGGCCTGGGGGGAGATGATGCCGGACTGTTCCAAAAAGTCCAGCAGCAGTTCCAGCCGCGGCGGATATTGATTGGCAGGAGCCTTTTCCCAATCGGCAGCTATGCCGGGACTTAAACGGGCCACAATTTGCCGCAGAGCTGTTTTGGTGATGATCCGACGGGCGGTGAGTTTGGGTCTTTCTACATAAATATAGGCGGCCAACTCATACAAATCATGGAGCCACTGACCCTCCGGGGCAGTGGCCGGCCGGGAAGGCTCAATTTCAGCCATGATGAAGCGGCGCAGCGAGTCAATATATGGTATGCCGGCCGCCAGTTCTTCCGGCAGCAGAGCCAGAGACGGAGCGGCTACGATCACCCATCCTGCTTTTTGCAGCTGGCCCAGAATGGGCAGAACCGGTTTGGCAAATTGCTGCTGCAAAACGCCGATTTCCATCGTTTTGCCGGGATGACCGGTCAAAAATCTTAATACCTGCTGCTCATCTGGCGTCAGCCTGAGAAAGAAGGCCGACAGCCTGACCAGGTTCATCATGCTCTGACGCAGCCGTTTGACAATATCCTGCTGGGGCCAGTAGGGGATCTGAAACAGGCGCAGCAGGGGCTCCAACATGCCGGGTTGCAAGGCGTAAAGATCCTCTAGCGTATACAATTTGTCAGCTGTCAAAGATATTGTTTTTGCGCCCAAGATTCCACCCTCCTTTAGCGAATCAGCGAATCCTATCAGACATCGCGAATAATATATTGATACCCCTGTTCTGTCAGAAATAACTGCCGATGGTGGGAAAACTCCTGCTCCCGGGAGTCCTTGGAAACCACGGTATAGAAATAAGCGCCGCGGCCATCGGCCTTGGGGCGCAGGATGCGGCCCAGGCGCTGGGCTTCTTCCTGACGGGAGCCAAAGGCTCCTGAAACCTGGATGGCTACCGAGGCATCCGGCAGATCAATGGCAAAATTGGCCACTTTGGATACCACCAACAACGGAATCCGGCCCTGACGAAAGTCCTCATATAGTTCATCCCGTTTGGCCGAAGCAGTCTTGCCGGTGATCAGCGGCGCGTTCAACTCTGCCGCCAGAATTTCCAGTTGTTTGATATATTGGCCAATGACCAGGATGCTTTCTCCCTGATGATTGGCGATCAAGTCCTTGACCACCGCCAGTTTGGCGGGATTTTCGGCTTCCAGGCGATAAGCGATTTTATCGCCTGACTGGGCGCATTCCAGTCTCAGGTCCAGGCTCATAGGAACGCGGAGCTCGCTGCAGACAGTAGGTGCGATCCAGCCGTCCCGCTCCAGCTCCCGCCAGGGGATATCCACTTTTTTCGGCCCGATCAGGGTGAACACATCCGTCTCCCGCCCGTCCTCCCGGATGAGAGTGGCGGTCAGTCCTAAGCGGCGCCTGGCCTGGAGTTCGGCGGTAACCTGAAAGACCGGCGCCGGCAGGGTGTGCACCTCATCATAAATGATGAAGCCCCAGGGCCGGCTGTTGAACAGCTGAAAATGGGGAAAAGGACCGTCTTTTTCCGGGCGGTAGGTAATCATCTGGTAGGTGGTTACCGTTATCGGCCGGACATCTTTCCGGTCGGCGGAGTATTCACCCACCTCATCAGGCGTCAAAGAGGTTTTATCCAGCAGTTCCCGGATCCATTGCCGCACCGCCGTAGTAGAAGTGGTCAGAATCAGCGTATTGGTCTGGACCTGAGCCATAACCCCCAGGCCGATGACGGTTTTGCCGGCGCCGCAGGGAAGGACCAGCACGCCGGAACCGCCGGTGGCCAGGCCGTTGGCGTGAAAAATATTGACCGCCTCGTTCTGGTAGGGTCTGAGGCCGAAGGACTGACCGGCAGCGGTGGTTTCCCGCAAGTGGATCGCCAGGGGTTCGCCTTCGATGTAGCCGGCCAGATCTTCCACCGGATAGCCGATGCGGATCAGTGCCTGCTTAATGATGCCCCGCTTGCCGGCCGGCACTAACAGGGTGTTTTCATTCAGCCTTCCGGCCAGATGCTTCCGGATATCTTTTTGTCTGTCAATGGCTGTAATCGTAGGACTGTCATGGGAATATAAAAATAGATATTCGTCTGTCGGCAGGTCAAAGCCCAGCCCGGCAGCGGAAATATCCGGCGCCTGGGCCAGGAGCTTGACCAGCCCATACCGGGCCATGTAATGGCCGATTTCCCGGCGGATGTTGTCCGGTAAAGGAAACTTGGCGTTCTGTTCCAGAAAGGTTATGATCGCCTCCGGCTTACGGCCGGCGCAGGCTGCGTTCCAAAGTGACAGAGGGGTAATGCGATAGGTATGAATATGCTCCGGGCTTTTTTCCAGGTCGGCAAACACTGCCAGGTCAACCCGGACGGTCTCAAATTCCGGATGATGGACCTCTGCCAAAACGGAAAAATCACTTTGGATAATGAGGGGATTTGCAGGATTATACACTAGGGTGTCCTCCTGGAAAGATTATAGATAAAACAGCTGGAAGTAAACCAAGCCAATGGCGCTGATTAAAAGCGTCAAGGGCAGACCGATGCGCATATATTCAACAAAACCGATGGAGACGTGTTCCCGTTTGGCGATTTCCACCACAATCAGATTGGCGATGGAGCCGGTAATGGTCAGATTGCCGGCGAAGGTACTGAATATCGCCATGCCAGACCACCAGACGCCACTAATATCGGTTGCCGGAATGAAAAACTTCAGCAGCAGCACAGCCGGTACATTGCTGAAGATATTGGAAAGAACAAGGGTCAGGACCGCAAACAAGGGGAAAATCGAAAAATCGATAAAGGACAGCCGCTCCATCAGCCAACCCATGAGACCGCTTTTTTCCACTCCGCCGATGACGATGAACAGGCCGGTAAAGATAACCAGAAGGTTAAAATCAATGCTGGCATAAACCTTATTCGGTTTGAGGCGGCGGGTAATCAGGAGATAAGCGGCTCCCAGACCGGCTACGACCACCGGCTCGCAGCCGGTGACAAAGCCGGTCAGGATAAAGGCGGTGACCCAGAGGCTTTTCCTCACCAGATGCCGGTGATAGACCACACCTGTCAGTTGTCCGGCCGTTAAGGGACCGGTCAGTGCATCCCGGTAAAAGAAGCGGATGAGATAGTAGTTGATTGCCAGACCGACTAAGGCCAGAGGAGCAGCGACGATCAGGTACTGAACAAAAGACAGGCGGGATAAGCTGCCGATCAGCATGTTCTGCGGGTTGCCGATCAAAGTGGCGGCGCTGCCCACATTGGAGGCGGTGGCTACGCCGATCAGGTAGGGGACCGGCGGCAGCTGGGCTCTTTGGCAGATAATCAAAACGATAGGGGTAAACAACAGACAAATGATATCATTGACAAAAAGCGCCGAAAGCATCCCGCTTGCGGCAACTACAGCCCCCAGAAGCTGATTTTTTGTTCGGAGCCGCGTCAGCATGAGATTGCCTACCCACTGAAAAAAACCGGACAATTTCAGGTAGGCAGTCAGAATCATCATCGAGAACAGCAGGGCAATCGTGCGAAAGTCAATGAATTGTGTGGCCTGGTCAAAGGTCAGAATACCGCTGGCAATGGTAAGCGCTGCGCCGATAATCGCCGCTCCGGCGCGGTCTACGCGGAAGAAAGGGCTTTTGCCCAGGGCAAAGACGACAAAAGTGCCGGTCAGGATGACGGCGGCGAGGAAGATCATTGGCTGCATGGGTAACCCCTTCTCTTTGCTGCATTTCAAGCTGTTTAAACCGAGAGCAAATTATAGTCTAAAGTATTCGCTGCAGGAGGAATGATTCCTGCCTGGGGCCGCACCCGGCAGGTCGGGCGGGCAAAAGCTGCTTGACAAACAATAAATGGCCGGCATATAATAAAATGTATACGGTATACAAAGATGATAATCCAGACGAGTGTGCCTAGGGATCCGCGGCGTAAAGCCGGCGAACCGAGCGGCACAGGCGCAGCGAAGCGCTACACCGTGGGTATAAAAGACCCCAGCGGAAGGTCGTATTGTACGACTTTCCGCTGGGGTTATCTTTTTTCTGAATAGTTATACCGGACATATTTTTAGAAAGAATAAGGAGGCATGAACATGAGCACACAAACCACTCCCGGCGTGAATCCGATTCAACCCACCAAAGGACGTGTTATGTTAGTCCTAATTCTCTTTTTTACCCTGATGGTGGCTTATCTGGATCGAGTCAATGTGTCGGTACTGGTAGCCGATCCCACGTTTCTGGGTGATATGGGGATTAAAGACCAACCGGTCAGAATGGGATTATTAATGACCCTCTTTTTGATCGCCTATGGCGTGGCCAATGTAGTGACCGGTCCTCTGGGTGATTACATGGGACCCCGTAAAGCCATGGCCCTGTCCATCTTATTGTGGGCGGTCGCGGTATTATTGGGCGGTATGGCCACCAGTTTCGCCGTTATGCTGGCAGCCAGGGTGGTTTTGGGCATTGGCGAAGGCATGCACTGGCCCATGCAGAGTTCTTTTGTAAAAAGCTGGTTTCCTCCCGCCGAACGGGGCAAAGCTAATTCAGTCTGGCTCTTGGGTCTGATGGTAGGCCCGGCTGTGGCTATGCCGGTACTGGCTGCTATCGTGGCTGAGACGGGCTGGCGATTTAGCTTCTATATGCTGGGTGCTCTCGGCATGGTTCCACTGCTTTTGATTTGGTATTTCACCGCTGATCGTCCTCGCGACAGCAAGATGGTCAATCAGGCTGAACTGGACTATATTGAGACAGCTCTTAAAGCCGAGGCTGAGGCCGAAGCCGCCGCACCGGTGACCAGTTTGGCGGAACGGCTAAAATCCTTCATTTACAACTACCGTTTCTGGCTGGTGACATTTAATTATTTCGTCATTGCCTGTATTTGGTGGGGTATGATGGCCTGGCTTCCTTCCTACCTCAAGGTTGCCCGGGGGTTCTCCTGGTCCCAGATGGGCGCCCTGTCGGCTCTGCCGTATGTCATGGGAACTCTGAGCGTTCTCCTGGTGGGCCACTTGTCTGACCGGCTGGGCCGGAAAGCGCCCTTTATGGCTATTGGCCATTTTGGCGCAGCCGTATTTATTTATCTTGGCGCCGTTGCCGCTGACAATTGGACCAGCGCCATTTATCTGTCACTGGGAATCGCCCTGATCGGCGGAGCTCTGCCTCCTTCCTGGTCGCTGCTGCAGCTGATTGTTCCCGGTAAGGCCGTCGGCGCCGGCGCCGGTATGATGAACGGCCTGTCCAACGGCGGTTCAGCCTTTTCGCCGGTTTTAATCGGATGGTTCATCAGCTTGTCCGGTTCCTATTTCGGAGGTCTGTTATTCCTGGTGAGCCTGGCTGTGTTAGCCGGGTTGGCAATGCTGGTGTTGAGCTGGCAAAAATACTAAGCCAATTAGTCGGGAAAATGAGCGGCGGGCAATCTATTTTAGTAAGCCGCAATGATTCGGTCAGGTGTCACTATAAAGGAGGATGAACATGGCTGATAAAATTGTTGAATTTGGCTTTGGCAGTCAAACCGTGAAATTCGCCTTACCGGCGGAAAAAATAATAAACGAAATCGAAGGGCAGCCGGCGCAGCCGATTACAGACGTACCTGCCGCTTTACGGCAAGCTCTGAGCAATCCGATTGATTCGCCGCCATTGAAGAAGTTGGTAGCCAAGGGCGATAAAGTCGCCATTATCGGCAGCGATATTACCCGCGCCTGGATCAAGTACGAACAATTCCTGCCCGCCTTGCTGGATGAACTGAACAGCGCCGGCGTACCGGATTCGGATATGTTTATCGTCGTAGGCTTAGGCGGGCACCGGGCCCATACGCCTCAGGAAGATGAAGCGGTATACGGCAAGGAAGTCTGCCGCCGGGTTAAGATTTACCAGCATGACGCTTTTGACAAAAACAGCCTTTCCTATATCGGCAAAACCAGCCGGGGTGTGGAAGCCTATATTAATAAGAGGGTGGCTGAGGCCGATAAGGTGATTCTGACCGGCGGCATCGTCTACCATCTGATGGCCGGTTTTGGCGGCGGCCGCAAGTCCATCATGCCGGGAATCAGCGCCTATACAAGCATCCAGGGCAATCACCTGCTGTGCATGCACAAGGAAGTAGGCAAAGGAATCAGCTCGGAAGTCGGGTCCAGTCTGAAAGAAGGCAATCCCATGTACGAAGACATGCTGGAAATCGCCGCCCTGGCCAAACCGACATTCTTAGTAAACAGCGTATACACGCCGGAAGGCCAGTTTGCCCGCTTTGTGGCCGGCCATTGGAAAACTGCCTGGGAAGAAGGCTGCCGGGAAGTGGAACGGATCTACGGTATTCCCATTGCCGAAAAGGCCGACCTGGTGGTTGCCTCCTCCGGCGGATTCCCGAAAGACATCAATCTGTATCAGGGATCCAAGACTATTGATAATGCCTACATGGCCGCCAAACCCAACGGCGTGATCATCTGCTTCATGGAATGCCGTGACATCGCCGAGCCGCCTGAATTCAGCGACTGGTTCAAACACCCGACCCTGCTGGATTTTGAGAAGGCTGTGCGGAAGAATTTCACCATCCCCGGTTTCGTGGCTTTCAAATGCGCTGTGATCGCCCGGGAAAATCCTCTGATTGTTGTCACCAAACCGGAGAATGTCGATTTTATCAAGAAAACCGGCATGATTCCCGCTACCAGCGCCGAAGAAGCCCTGGCCATCGCCAAAGAAAAACTCGGTCGGGAGGACTATACTATTACTGTCATGGGACACGCGGCGAATACCGTACCGCTTTATAAAGGTTAAAAAAACATTGACAACCTGTACTGATCTCGATATACTATATAAGTAATCAATTTACAAGACTCCGTAGCTCAGCTGGATAGAGCGTTTGACTACGAATCAAAAGGTCGCAGGTTCGAATCCTGCCGGGGTCGCCATAGGTATATCAAGGGCTTTACGAGGATTTCGTAAAGCCTTTTTTGTTTACGCAATAAAAGGCCGCTTCATTTAGTGAAGGAGGCACGATTTTACAGCAAACAAGAAGTGGAAATTTTCTTTTTATCTCCAGGAAAATTATGCTATACTAAAAACACAGGCTGCTCGGGGGACGGTTAGCTCCTTCCTTTCTAGGAAGGGGGTGGTAGGATGAGTATCTATGAGGCATTGACATTTGCGGTTGCATTTGCCACTCTCATGGTATTGATCACGACCAAAAAGAAATAGCCGCCCCTGCTCAGATGGCGACTATTTCTTAAATAACGTCAACTTGGGCTAACCGTTTTCCGGTTAGACAGCCTGTGGGGGCTGGCGTGTTAGCGCACGTCAGTCCTTTTCTTATATTATACCCAGAGACAGGAAAATATGCAATCAGTCGGGGAAAAATCCCTGCCTGTGGGGCGTAGTTTACTTGCAATTCGTTTGAAATGAGCTATAATTAACATTAGGTGGAAATTAAAGTCACCGTGACCTGAAAGTGCAGGAACACTTCCAGGCCCGCGCAGGTGGTTAAGCACTTACACGTAACAGTCAAGCTGTCCACGACGACATTTTTATTATACAATGTCGCCCGCTTGAATACAAGCGAGGCGCTGCGTGTAATGGAGGTGCCGGCAGGCGGGAGCGGGCTGTGCGACTGCATGCAGCAGAAGATGAAGCCTATTCCCGATACACTGTCAACGGAAGGGCGATTCGCTTACATATTTTCTGACCGCTTTTCTGTTGAGGGCTAGGTAGTCCTGGCTCATTGGTATGGGGATTTAGCATACGACGATGTAAAGCGCATGTGTAGGGTATAAGAACCTCGCATGCGCTTTAATTTCCCCCTATATAAAAGCTGCCCACAAGTGCTTGGCCAGGATAGAAGGCTTTGCTGCAGCTGCTTAGGATAGGGGGTATATAGTTTGTCCGGCGAAGCAGAGAATCCGCGTGTTTTAACAGTCTATTACACATACCCGGGTGGTAGAGGTCAGCGGCCGCTTATCCGGCTGCAGGGAAAATGGCTTGAGGATCTTGGCTTTCAAAGCGGTAATAAAGTGGTGGTCGAAGAACACAGCGGGGTTTTGCTCATAAAAGCTGCGACCAATGCAATGATCGAAAAGGAAAAGGCGGGGTCTGTCCGCTGAAATGCCCCGCCGCCGTTTGTCATGGTATCACACCGGTCTATAATGCTCCCATAAGTGCAAAACAGAGAGACCATAAAGCTTGCATTTTCATTTCGATCGGTTCCTTAGCGGGAAAGCATCTTCCAGCCAGTGCCTGCGTATTGCTCTTTCATCTACAGGCACTTGGATGAATTGAGAATGGGGCTAGAGACTCTAAAACAGTATATTATTCACTCTGAAATGGATTAAGCAATAGATCGGTTAAATAATAAAAGTATGGGTTTAAAGATATTATTGCATCACGGCGCTAAACAGGCAGTTGTAGTGTAGATTATTTATATTGGGAGGGATTAGCATTATGGATGATGAATTGAAAATAAAAATGTACTCATTTACAGTGGATTGCAAAGACCCGCATAAATTAGCAAAATTTTATGCGGCGTTGCTCAAGTGGGAAGTAATGTTTATCGATGAAGATTGGGCATGTGTATACGCTCCGGGAACCAATCAGGGAACATATCCCGGGATATTGTTTCAACGGAATCCTGAGTATAAACCGCCTGTGTGGCCGGCAGAACCTGAAGCTCAACAGCAAATGGCACATATAGACTTCGCGGTTAATGATTTAGAAAAAGCAGTTCAATATGCAATCCATTGTGGAGCAACCATCGCAGATGAGCAATTTTCTAATAATTGGAGAGTTATGCTTGATCCCGCCGGACATCCTTTTTGCTTATGTCAAATGAAATCAATTATCGAGAGTGCCCATTTTGCATTGCTATAAAAAATCACAATATTGAGAGGAAATTAACGATATTCCTGTGAATACGAGTTTAATTGGTAAGATAATTTACGGTATCTGCAAAAACTTTTTTTCACCATTTTTACATAGATATATCAAGGCTTTGCGAGTGATTTCGCAAAGCCTTTTTTGTCGTTTAGAGCAATTTGACAACAAAGCGGTCGAATTGCT